>JBAZHB010000175.1:0-2533 GCA_041652535.1 Candidatus Babeliales bacterium | reverse complement strand
TCTGTATATCTCTCGTGACAGGTGTGCTTTTTGTGTCTATGATTGCATTGACTTCATCGGCATTGACGTAGTTTTTAAAGCCAACATGCAATGTTTTCATTTACCTTCCACCTTTCTCAATTTATTTTCGGTATATCTCTTAAGCCACCCTAAAACATCATCCTTGTCAAACCTTACAATCTTTGACCGTATTTTTATGCAAGGCAATCCTTTTTCTCTCAATCTGTCTATCGTTCTTTCTGTAACTTTTAAATAAGTGGCTATTTCCTTCTTTGTACAAAATTCATCCATCATACTTCCACCTTTCTCAGCATTTCTATGCAAGCCTTTTCATCTTCGCGGCTGTATAAATACTGCTTACATTCGTTTAATTTGCAAAAATCAGGGTGATATCTGCTGTGCATTAACCGATGATTAAATTTAGTACACATATGGTCCGTAGTTCTTGGATGGTCTTCCTTCGGGTCAATGTATTTGCAATCTCCACAACAAGGCGTTATGCTGTTGATGAAGTTTTCCATTTCTGCAATGTACATCTGTTCCGGTATATTTGCATTGTACCCCTCTGCTGCCTTGCCCTTGTTGAAAAATAACATTCCGTCTTGGTCTTCTGCCCCACGAATAGAAATATGGTCGTCATTCCAGTTCCATTCAATGAAACCACGTTCGCAGACAATATGCAATTCCCTTATGGCGGGGCGTGATACTATGTCTATGAGAACGGTGCCGGTGACTGATATTTTAAGAATTCCGATATTAAATTCCTGAATCGTAGGATAACGTTCAAATTTTACATTTGTTGCATACACATCGTCAGCTGATATATCCGGGTCGTCAAGTTTTTTATCGATTAGTCCTTTTGCGTCAACCGGAGTTCCAAATAAATATGAAAGCCAAGATAATTCAAAAGGGAAAATTTCTTTACAGCCGCCCGCATCTTTACTCATAGCGTAGTATGTCTTTTTATCCGCGCCCGGGTGCCAGTCCTCGATGTGATTTCCGCAATGATGCGTGAAGGAATAAACTTTGCCCAATGCGCCGGAATCAAGCAACTCCTTTATTTTCTGTATTGCCGGATGAAAGCGCATTGTAGCAGAAGCCGCGTAATTTCCTGAATATTCCTTCACATCTGCTTCTGCAAAACAAGGTGTTTTCGCATCATTACACATGCTTATATATTTTTGCTTCAAAAGCGGCGGAACCGATATTATCACTGCATCAAATTTGTTTAAAATCAAATTCGGTATTACATCAGACCACCATATGTCATATTTCTTTGCTACTTCCTCTGCTTTTTTTGTATCATTGTCGTATATGGTTATGTCTAATGGGCTGTAACCCAGTGATAACAACGTTCTAACGCGCCTAGTTCCCATAGAACCGGCGCCAATGATTAAAAATCTCATTTCTTTTCCTCCTGTTTGCTTAAATTTTCTATCCTTTTCCAATATTCCTCATTCAAATGCAAGTTTATCTGTGCTATGCCAGGGTGCTTTTGTAAATAGTCACATATTCCACCGACAAGTAAATTCCGTTTACAATGCGTTAAGATTGTTTCAATAACTGTAAGATCCTCAGGATAATCCATAGTTAATCTCGCAGGAGTGTCGTAATTGAACTTGATTTCTGTATGCTTTCCTGTGAATATCTGCGCTCCCCAGTTGGTATCGCCGTCAAAGTTTATTTCCGTCAGTTTCCTTGCTGGATATCCTATCACATTCAGTCCCAAAGGCAATCCTACCGTCTTTATGGGGAATATGTGTTTCTTGCCTGTGGTATGGTTGTAAACCGCTTGTATGACTTCTGGCGTAGACAAAATATCGTCTCCATCCTGATTTATAATGAAGTCTATTCCGTGCTTTTTTGCGCAGTCCAAATGTTGTTTGATTATATTTCCCGCAGGTGCTTCGTGGTAGCCCAAGCCATATTTGTCGGCAATAGGTTTAAGGTACTTTCTGTCCTCTGGTTCGTCGGTAGTACATAAGATTATGGGGATTTTTGTCTTTTGCAACCGCTTTATCAGTATGTCGGTAACTGTTTCGCCGTTTATTTCGAGCAATGCTTTATTTGGTGTGCGTGTCGATCTAATTCTTATTGTAAGAAATATGGCACAGTTCATGGTTATTCTCCTTTCAATCTCCATTTAAATTCAAACTTTTTATCTGCTTTATCGCAAAAACAGTCATAGCACAACACTCCCGTTTCGTTACCATAGACTTTTATCCAGATATCATCAGGTACATGAAAATCGTGGACGTTTATGCCGCAATCCTCGCACCTTGCGCAATCTTCTATTAACGGATATGTCTTGAGAAATCTGCGGTTGATTTTCTGCCACATGTTCCATTTGAATAAGCGTATGCATTCCTTGATTTTTTTAAAGTAAATGTTTATCATTTTCTTGTCGTATCCATTAAACATTTTCCAATACCTCAACTATTTTTTTTGCCGAATTTCCTGAACCGTATGGATTGTCGCACTTGCCTACCGTTGCATTCCACTCTCTTGCGCGGTCTATGGCGGCTAAAATAGC
>JBAZHB010000174.1:0-2571 GCA_041652535.1 Candidatus Babeliales bacterium | reverse complement strand
ATTATCCTTTGACTCGTATTCATGTCATAGCAGGTTGTGTTATGGTCTATTATGAAGAATATGGTTGGAAACATTTAAGAAGATAAGCTATGCCTGGAATTGGAATAGGTATAGGAATTGGGTTTGGTGGGTCAAGTGATGACTATTTTGCCCGTCAGTGGTATGGCGTTGAGATAGACGAGGCAAACACCTCTCCTGATCTTACTCGTATAGCATCTGACATGCGTTGTCATGCAGAATTACCAGTGCATAAACTTATAAGAGGGTGTCTGCTTCGGGATAATGGTACAGTAAACTATTATCTTGATTCAACAGATTGGACAAAACAAGTGGGAGGTGCTGCTTCTGCACTTGACGGATCGGCAGGTCAGGTGATGATGGAATGGCCAGCCTTCTATTATAAGGTTGACATGGATGGAGGTGGTGCAGGAAAGCATCAAATCAAAATATCGCTTTCAGCACTCACGGGTTATACGCTTGTTGCAAAGCATTATGTCTCTGCATTTGAAGCTGCCATTCAGAGAAGCACGACAAAACTTGCATCAGTTATAAATACTGCCACAGATTATCGTGGCGGTAATAATACATCGGCATGGGACGCCGCTGCAAATTCGCTTCTTGGAATGGCTTGTTCATATATTAATAGAACGGATGGAAGAACGGCTGCAAGGAATAGAGGAGCAGGATGGAATCAGTACGGTTACAGCGATCACACATGGATGTATTGGTTTTATGTTATTGAATTTGCAACCCTGAACTCGCAGAAAGCGGTTAATGCAGTATTGACAGCGGAAGGATATAAACAAGGAGGATTGGGAGCAGGGACTACGACTGCTGCTTCTGCGACGTGGAATACGTTTAACACATATAATCCATTTATACCTGTTGGTGCTTCAAATTCTCTTGCAAGCGGTAGCGGAGAGGTTGCCTATACGAAAAATGATTTCGGAGGGGCAGGTGTTCATGTTGCTTTTAAAGTTCCCCGTTATCGTGGGCATGAGCATCCATTCGGACATCTCTGGAAAACAGTTGACGGAGTCAATATTGAAGTTCAATCCGTTGCAGGAGGTGGGAAAACAAATACTTATGTGGCAGATAATCCTGCTAACTGGAACGATGCTAACTATACCAATTATATAAATCATGGTGAGCAGGCGAGAGCGGATGGTTATCAGAAGACCGCCCTCTTGGGTGCAACAGCTGATTTTGTATCAACTGTTACATCAGGCGGAAGTGATAGCACATATTATTGTGATTATTATTATACTGATATCCCTGCTGCTACTACGTTACGGGCGCTGTTTGTGGGTGGCGCTGCGAATGGTACCTCGTTTGCGGGGGTCACTAATTCGTCTGTGCAAGATGTGCCTTCGATTGCGTCTGCGCGTATTGGTTTTCGGCTTTCTTATCATACACCTTAATTAAAAAGCGATGTACTATATGCAAACAGGTTTTAGATGTTACTGAATTTAATGAGATTAAAACTTGTAATGGGCATATAGGGAAAAATCCTAAATGCAGGACTTGTTATAAAGAGTACAGACGAATAAATGATGCAAAATACAGAAACAAATGACAGCACAATCTAATACTGAGTTTCCAGCCGCTATCCAGAGATGGAAAGACGGACAATGGGTTTACTTCTATAATCATAAAGATAACGGAGTTCAGGAGGAAGAAAAAGCCGGAAGTCGTTATGAAGCTGACTTTACAATACTCAATGATCTCTCATTAGACGCTGCGTTAACAGCTATAACGAGGAAGGTAAATGATCCTGATTTGGATCAGAAAGTCATTGATAACATTCAGGTAAACGGTAAAGAGGCAATCCTTTCAACTCCTGCATATGCAACAAAGGTATCAACGACTGTTTTTCCTACGTTGCCGAATTCAGGCAGCCTGAAAAAGGGTGAGATATATAGTTACGGTAACGGGGCGGTAATGGTTGTTCAGAAACACACAAGGACTGCTTATGCGCCAGAACTAACACCAGATCTATTTAATTTTTACAGGGATAATCAATCACAGACGCTTGACTGGGTGAAGAACGAAAAGGTTGAAAAAGGATGGGAACGGACTTACGACAACAAAACCTATGAATGTATTCAGCCTCATGTAACATATGTGGGGTATGAACCCTCAAAAACGCCCGCTTTATGGAAATTAATTTCCTCTGAAACGATACCGGTATTTGTTCATCCAACGGGTGCACATGATGTGTATATGAAAGGGTATAAAGTCCATTTCCCGACAATTACTGATCCTGTATATGAGAGTTTAATTGATAATAATTCATGGTCACCAACTGAATATCCGGCAGGGTGGAAGAAAATTATATAATTAATAAATTAAAACAATGACAGTAATCATTATTTTGTTGGGAATAACAGCTTGTCTCTCAAATTTCTTCATGGATGAAGCAAGGTTTCATTATGATCGCTTTGTAGGAGAGGTCGTTCCAGATCGTTGGGATTGGTGGTTTAATCCTGCTATTTCACACTCAAACAAATATTTTTCACAGAATCCTGTGATTAGATTTTTGTTTACGACTTTATTTGTTTGGATCACTGA
>JBAZHB010000173.1:0-2581 GCA_041652535.1 Candidatus Babeliales bacterium | reverse complement strand
TGCGAGCGCTCACCAAGGCATTGTTTAAGCCTTTACTGAACACTTCCACTTTTATTTGAAACAATATTTGGGTAGGCTGAACGACGGTCTTGAAAAACAGTAGTCGCCGTTTAACCGTGGGTTCCTGTTTTACCTGCTCAATTTGCAGCAGGCTATAATTCCACTTGTCATTTGCAAAGAAGGCTTCAAGCGTCTTGCCAACTTTGCTTACGAGCTCGTCGCCGTTGTTGGCGAGGCAGTAAAAAATGAATTCCATTTAGTCGCATCCCTCAATTGATTCTTTAAGCAATAATCCAAGATGCGCGATGACGCTTGTTGTAACTGCGTTGCCAAGGCATTTGTAACGTTGAGTCATGCTGATTCCGACTGTCCAATTATCGGGGAATGCTTGCAAACGTTCACATTCTTTTTCAGTAAGTTTTCTAATTTTAGTATCAATTACTACCAAGTTATTTTGTGACGCTTTAGGCGAACGCAGAGTTGAAGCGCTATCTTTCACATAGATGTTCCCGTCTTGGTTTTTGTCAATTATTCTTGGTTCCTTAATCGCTAAATCGGTGCTAAGCGTTGGGCAAGTGTCGCTTTGGATATGATGTTTGCCCCAACGTTTTTGCGGAGAATTAGGCGCATGAGCCATGTAGAAAATATCGATTTGTGTCATATCTTTTTCACCGTTGTTCAACGATGAAGGTTCGCTGTCGCCTTGCGCCTTTATGGTAGTTTGCGTCGAGACAAGATGCGATTCTTTGCCGTCCTGCATCATCTTCAATAGGAATGCTTGTTGCTTCGGCGACAGGTAATACTTCTCGTCCACCTGTGTTTCTAAGATGTCCAATAATGAACACTCTCTGCCGATTCTGTGGAACTCCGAAGTGCTTGCTGTTAAGCACCTGCCATTCGACATCGTACCCCAACTCATCCAACGTTTGAATAATGCGGAAGAAACAGTATCCTTCTTGCGCGGAAAGCAATCCTCTAACGTTTTCAAGCAGTAACAATGCAGGTCTTTTAGCTTCAATAACACGGGCAACCTGGAAGAACATTGTTCCACGAGCGTCTTCAAAACCCTTCCGTTTGCCTGCAACGCTGAAGCTTTGGCAAGGAAATCCCGCAGTGAGCAAGGTGTGGTCGGGAATTGAGTTGACATCGACGTCTTGGATGTCACCGTCGAATCCTTCGTTTCCATAGTGGTTATGGTAAATTTGGTTGGCGTATCGGTTGTTATCATTTGACCACACGCATTTCCATCCTGATTGTTCAAGCCCATACCTAAAACCACCGATTCCCCTGAATAGCTCTATAAAGGTATACTGCATTCAATTGTGTCCCTCGCCAAGTTTCTTGATGATAAATTGCAGTTGCCACATCGTCTCTTGCAGGCTTCCACTATTGTCAACTTCAAAGTCGGCCTTGTAAGTGTCCAGTTGGGTTTCGCTGACGTGGTTGCCCAAAGCGCCCATGCTGTAGCCTCGCCCGACAACCCGCACGACAACGAAGCCTTCGCTTTTCAGGAACTCGATTTCGTTCAAGAATCGGGCGTCGTCTACAACGAAATCCTTTTTGCCGTACTTTAGCCACTTGTGATACGCGATTCGGAAATGCCTTACCCAAACATCGGGGTCATACGCCCGTGCCAAGTCAGTGCCGAGTTTCTGCAAGAACTCTCGGTCTTTCGGCACTGTCTTGTCAAGCGGCTTTTGCAGAATGTCCCAGGCGATGTCCTTGACTTTGCTTGCAAACGACAACCGCGTGTAGCCTTTGTTGCAGAGTTTCTCGGCGATTGCAGACTTGCCAGCGCCAGCTTTGCCAATAACTGCCAACTTCAAGGATAATCCCTCTTTAAACGATTGATTAAACTGAAAACATCATGTTCATGGATAACGCCAAGCCCCTTGAACCACGCATGCTTAAACGGGGACACAATGTAAACTGGGATTCCAAGGCAGTAACGTGCAAAGAAGATTTCCTGTGATGTGCCGATTCCCCAACAAGGCTCATCGCCCACGTAAGCAGGCAAGAAAGCTACAACGAAGTCGCTTTCGATGATTTCTTTCAGGTCTTTAACCACAACCTTTTGGCACACGTCAACATCTTCAGGCTTCTTAAGTAACTCTATTGTTAACTCGTGGTCAAACGGGTTAATCCAAGTCCAATCGTGAAATTCGCGTTCAAGGTAAATGTAGAATAGCTTGCTTAAACCGTCGAATTCCGCAGAAAAGGGATGTGATTGGTATACTACGGGCTTGTTTTTTTGGTTCATTTAGACTTCCTCATTATTTGGATAACTCGTGAGCAACGTGTCGCCTTTCGTATAACTCAAGATTTGCTTGTATGGCAACTGTAGAATGCGACTGGCGATAGATGCCATCTGTTCCTGGTAATAGCCCGCGTCAACCGTGTACGCATGCAAGTTTCTGTTGAAATCGTTTAAGCAAACCGTGGGCACGTAGCCTTTCTTGCAAACTACAAAATTGATTTTGTCGCCCCACTGCACCGCGATGCCAGCGGCTTTCAACTGCTTAATCAAGCCCGCATACATCGTGGTTGAATCGTAATCATCGGGACGTTTGCTTAATGTGAC
>JBAZHB010000172.1:0-2584 GCA_041652535.1 Candidatus Babeliales bacterium | reverse complement strand
GTTCTGGTTTCCAAAGGTTGGGAGGAATATTACCCCCTATCCCCCATTATCAAATCAATGAAACCTCGTATTATCTTTTCCTTTAATGTTTCAGGCACAACGATCGGCCTGCTATCTATAAAGCCATCATCATTTCTTGTTGTGACTTTACATATTTTCCACACATTGGGGTATATCTCTTTACAATAATTACAGTCACTGCAAGCCATTCATATCATCCCCTCCAGACATCAACAAAGCCCTGTCCTAAAACTACACCATAAATCAAATACTGTATCGCAAATGCCAAAATCATAGACACGGGCCAAACAACAAGAAAATATTTTAAGAAGTCTTTCAATTCCCAGCTCCTCCTGTTCCTCCTCCATGAATAGCATCGTGACACCTGCGGCACACTGCTTGCAGATTCTCCATATTCAGCACAGCCCCACCCTGCCTGATCGCCTGCTTATGGTGCACCATTGCCGCAACCTCAACCCGTCCTGCATCCTCGCACCTCTCACACAGCGGGTGCCGCCTTAGATATATCTCCCTGACCTTTAGCCATTGCGCTGTATATCCTCTTTCCTGCCTCGTCCCTCTGTCCTGGTCATACCTTCGCATCTCCTGCTTTCTGTGCTGATCACAATAGCGGTTGTCTGTCAATGCCGGGCAGCCTGGATGATTGCAGGGTCGCTTTAGTCTTTGCGGCATGTTCATTCTCCTTGTGTGCCTGCACTCTTTTCCTGCACGTCCCTATCGTTACAGGGTACAGCGTACAGTCTGATTCCCTTGTCAGTTGCAGGCAATGGCCTGCCTTAATGCAACTATCTCGCATCTGCATATCTGCGCCCCGCCTTTATATCTCTGCCTGTTCTGCCCTGACCATGCCCTTGCCACGCTTAATGGCCACTGCCCATATATCCGGTCTGATGGACAGGAGTAAAAGGATTTCCTGTTCAGTGAGATATAGGACACAACGTTTTAATTTAATCTGGATAAGGTTCATGTTCATCACCTCAATAGACAGCTTCATAAAACCTTCTCATTTTTACCCCATTTTCTATAAAGTGGAGGATATTATAATCACAATTTTCATACCTTGTTTTAAAATGTTTATCTATCATATTTACCATTGAATCTGTGTCCAGTTCAAAATCACGATAGTCTGTGCCTTCATCAAAACATTCAGTCAGAATATTATCTGCAACTCTTTGCCATTGGTCATGCTTTAATTTTGGGTGTTCTTTTCCTGTGTGCCTTAAATAACAGTCCATATAATAAGCAATGGTCTGTTTTTGTTTTTCCGTAAAAATACCTTTTAAAATAATTTCTTTAAAAGAGAGAGATGATTTTTGCTCCGTCAAAAATCCCTTATCTCTGTATTTGGTTAAGTTATTTTTTAGTAGATCATTATTAGTAGTGTGCCTTTTTCCGTTTTCCGTTTTTCCGTTTTCCGTTTTTAGGCAAACGGTGGAAACCTCGTAAACATCATACTCATAGCCCTGAAACTTACCCTTTTCCCTTTTCTTTTGCCGGACAATATAGCCGGCGTTAATAAGTTCTTTTATCCCTGTTCTTGTGCCTTTTATGCCATCTCCAGCATGTAGGGCAATTTCACTTTCATATATTTTCCAATCATCCGGCAGACTTAATAAATAAGACAATATTCCCTTCGCCTTCCAAGAAAGGACTTTATTCTTAAGCATATTTTTATTAATCATTACATAAGGATTGCTTTTGCTTTTCTGTACTCTGAAAATACTCATTTTATCACTGCCTCTCTGATTATTTGCCTCTATTAATGAAACTTTGGCGGCCAGTAGGTGAGGCATTACCTACCTTTCGGGGGCCAGCCTAGACCGCCAATAAAAAACAGCCTTGCGGCTGCTTATTTCAATTTTACATACAAAGGCCCGCCAATGTTTCTCCCTTTCGGTGTTTCGCTTGGCGGACCGGTTTAAATTGCCTTATGCTATTATTTTACCTTACTTTTATGTCAATACTTTGTATACAAGTTATTTATTTTTTTCTATCCCTAAAAGCCTTTATATTGACAGTTTACATCGGCTTTATAGGGATAATTGGTATACCAGGAATAAATATTTTTATACGGTCGCCCATGCAGGATTCTTTGCCTCTATGTATATATTAAATTCTCTTTCCCCCATACATACATGTTTGCGCCATTGGCTTTCACTAGACGAGATATCTATTACATTATTTTCAATTTCGATTTGGCTGCCCTTTATAACTGTTTCATCATCCTCCAGCATAACAATTATGCCTTTCAAAAACTCTATCAACCTTGTTTTCTCTCTACCTGTTATTGTTATCCGCTTATCCATCATAACAACCCCCTTTTCGCAGACAATCTGGCCGCATACTCAATAATCAGATCCCACCAGTTTCTTACTGCTTCCGGCCCCACTGCATAGTCTTTTCTGATTCTCTTTGACACTTCCTCGCTGTATTCCAGGGCAACCAGCCAATTAGTTGGCCTGCCCCTCACCCCCCGCTTATACTTTCGCTTCAGCCTTAAAATAATCTGCATTTTCCAGGGCAGGCGCTTTTCCACTTCCTCCACCAGCGCCAGCCAGTCACT
>JBAZHB010000171.1:339-2602 GCA_041652535.1 Candidatus Babeliales bacterium | reverse complement strand
TATATTCAGGCAATTTGACATAAAAGAATTTACAAAAACACGTACCATCAGTATTCCTGAACAGCCTAAAACACCGTTACAGGAATCGGTAGAGGAAATACAGGAGTGGCAGAAAGAAAGTGATTGAAATAGAGCAGATAATTCAATAAGCATGGATATAAGTAAAGGGGTTTTTGCCTGGTGGAAAGAACAATGCAGAATATCTTGTGGCATGGTTTGGGCTATACCTGGGATTACATTACTTGGAATAATAGTGATTTTATTAACTGCGCTGGAGGTGGTTCCATGAAACTAAAAGAATTAACCCTTAATGAAAGAATGAAAATATGAACACTTGAAGAGATGGAGGAAGAAAAATGAGCGTGCATCCAAATGCAATATTACTTTTAACACTAACACCGGATGATTTGTCAAGAAAAACATGGAAAAGTATTCTTGAAGAATCAAAAGTATGGGAATGGGATAATCCTGGCGTAATTGATGAAGAAGGACAGATAAAAATTGGCAGCAATGGATATATGCATAACGTAATGGAATCTGATTATTATAAAAACATGCAGATATCAGCCAAAGAAGGTGACATTATTGTATATAATGCCGTTACTTATGGATATGGTGAAGTAATTGAATGGGATAAACTTGAAGAACAAAAGAACGAACTTGAAGTATGGGCGAAAACCATGTGCGAAAAATTTCATTGCAATTATAAGATATTTATAACCGCTAATTATTGGTGAGGTGAATACATATGAACGCTTGCATCTTTTTAACTACCCGCTACGGCAGTTTAAGACTGCCGAAAAAAGCATTATTAGAGATAAACGGCGAAACGGTAACAGATATACTTATCAGCCGCTTAAAGAAAACCCAAATACCGATCATAATGTGCGCTACAATCGAACAGGATGATAGACGATACTTGAGGCCTATAGCCGACAATCACGACATAGGCTATCACGAAGCACCTGCAGGTAATATAATCGCACAACACCTTCAAGCAGCAAGAGAGAATGACGTTGACTACATCATACTTTCAGAGGGTGATGACTGGCTCGTCTGTAGGGAAACCGTAAACGCCGTTTACTACAGAGCAAAGGAATTAAAGTTTGAAAGGGCTGTCCGGACGGAAGGTTTGCCATTCGGTTTGAATGTCATAGCATACCCGCGCGAAAATCTGGAAAACGCAGACTTTACAGGTGACACGAACTGGGGGGCATATGTCACAAAGGGCGCATACATACTGGAATTTAATTATGCGAGGCCATACAAATTGAGCATGGACTACCTGACGGATTTAATTGTTATGGAGGACGTTTATCTGAACTGCAAGCGTAACCAGCTTGTCGGCGGAATAGTTGGATACCTTGATAAACACCCCGAAATAGCAAGTTCGAATTTGCGTTTGAACAAAAGTTATTGCGACAGGTTAAAGGAGTTGAAAAGAGTATGAGTTACAATAAACCTGTAAAATTATTGTCTTTTTTAAGCAGGAAGTACCCTGTCAAATACAAAACTTATGACGCGGTAATGTATTACCCGAAAATGGCAATGCCTGAAAAGGAACATGAATTTAGATTTGAGGAGTTGAAAACGTGAAAATAACACTTGCGCAGGTAAAGGATGGCAAGCAATGTATAGTTGCAAACCATCCTGTTTTTTATCCCGAAATGGTAAAACCGACATATGTAAACAGTCAGACAGGCTATGGCTTTGAGGAACAACATTTCGGCAAAAGGTACAACACATATTGCGTATGCTCTTTTACCTACAGAAAGAATCACCTGTTTCCGGGATACGACGACGGCAGAATCCCGGGAAAGAAACTGCCATACACCTACATAGGCAGTATGAAAACATATGTTGTGATCTGCTATGATCTTCGCTTTCCGGATCTATTTGCAAAAATGGTTAAGCCTAATTTAATAGTAGTTCCTGCTGATTGGCCGCTTGAGCGCATACACCACTGGGATGCTTTGCTTAAGGCTAGGGCGATCGAAGGGCATTGTTGGACAATCGGGATTAATGCAAACGGGCATAGCGCCGCTTATAATTACGACGGGAAATGCCTTAACGAGTTGGACACGTCTGAAAGGTTTATTGAGGTGGAATTATGAGGATATTGATAATCGGCAACGGCAGCATGAGTAAGCGTAGGCAACGCTGCTTGAAAGCACTGGGATACAACAATTTTGCAGTATGGGATGTGATGGATAAAGCGACTATTGATGAGGTTGCAGAAATATACGAACCAGAGGCATTAATA
>JBAZHB010000171.1:0-329 GCA_041652535.1 Candidatus Babeliales bacterium | reverse complement strand
AGCAATGGTCACAGCGCGGTATACAACTGGAACGGTGACTGTCTGAATGATATTGACGAAACAGAAAGGTTTATAGAGGTGGAATTATGAGAATACACATAGGCGGTACAGATATTACAGAATTGTTGTCTACACATGATGGCGAATACTGCCAACTTGAATTTGAGATAAAAAGCAAGAGGCTCAAGACAGCATGTGGTGGAGTTATACAGGTAATAGCGGAAGTACCCGAAACGCCATATAACCCATTGACAGATACAGACTGTGGGACAGATGCAATGATAGGGAGGGGAAAGTAAAAGCCCGCTATTTTTTAACGGGAAAAAACA
>JBAZHB010000170.1:0-2648 GCA_041652535.1 Candidatus Babeliales bacterium | reverse complement strand
ATGCGATATCTTCGCTTAAGGGCTAAAAGGTATATTTTATTTAATAGAAAAGATATAATAATAGTGAGCGCGAGGCACCCTTTCGGGCTTAAGCGGAAATTATGGGGCTGAAAAAACCTGTTTTTTTGAAGAAAATATACATGAAAATGTGTATGGGATACGTGTTTTCTAAAAAGAAGCTGTCCATAATATGTGTTGTTTTCGTGTAAAAAGAGCTTATATAATCATGGGGTTTGCGGTTAGTGTTCGTCCGCTTGCACCCCGCCGATCCTTTAATCGTATTGGCAGTGAATAGCGCGGTGCCCCGCAGGTGCCCGTCGCTCGCGTTGACCTTTAAAGAGTCAATAAAGCAGATGCTTGATCTTGATGGACTCTGCGTGGGTCAAGCGTGGGTGGGCTTATTGATTTTCTTTAAGTCTTTAAAGAGTTTTGCTGTTTCCTCGTCAATTGGCGCAGTTAACAGGTTTAATGCGTTTTCGGCAGCTTTTAGTACCATGTAAAAATTGCCGACGAGTGGTTGCACGGCGGATAATTCGTCTTCATATTGTTTTCTTAATGTTGACGCGACCGATTCAATAACGGCTATTGAACTTTCCATTTGTATAGTGAATATGTCCGATTTTTTAGTCATAATAATCGTGATAGTAGTAGTAACCGTGTTTTATAAAGTTATTGTTTCACTGTTTCCCGCGTGGACAAGCGTGCCCTTGTAGTGTCCGTCAAGAAAATGGGTTCGTTGGCACCCCGCGTGACCCCGCTGAGTCTTCAAGAAACTGCTGCATCAGTGTGGACTCAATATGGGTCATCGGTGGTGCCAGCGACAGTGGACTACTTTGATTGGTAGTGGTCGCCGTCGTTGATGTAGCAGACTATTGTCCCGTTGCCACTCCACCATGTAGTATCGTAAAATGGGCTTGTCCATGGTTGGTATGGATGGCAGCCTTTAGGTACGTAGTGGTCTTGCTTGTAGTTTGCGGGGTTGTTGGCACATGAACTGCATCGTTTGCCTTCGCTGGCGCATTGCCCGCTGAAACTGCAAGAAAGCGTCACGGTAACATTCGCGGTTGCTTGGGTTGTGTCTGTTATTGTTGCTGTTTCCGTCAAGTTTAATCACCTCGCCTTAGTCGAATCCTTCATGTATCTTCGCAAGAATCAGTAGTCGTTGCGTTTTAACCATGAAGTTCCAGTCGTCGTGTAACCTCGTGGCTTCCTCTATGAGTGCCTGCGCGTCGTCAACAATCGTTTGCGTTTCGGCTGCAGCTTGAAGTGCCTCAGTCATACTCGTTCCAATCCAACAATTCCCATTCGTCGTCGTCGGGGTTTGGCTCAACCCATTCTTCCTCGTTTTGCATCACGTCACCTTCATCACGATTCTTGGATTAGCTTTCCAATCGTCATCGGTTTTAGCATAGTCGCTGTGCCTGCGTGGTGCCCCGCAGTAGTGGCATTGTTTGTAGTCGTAGTCGTTGACGCTGCCACAGTAGGGGCAAGCGTTGGCACTGTATGATGCTGTGTCGTTTGTGCATTGTGGGCACTTATCTGTTGATGGATAATCCATGTTGTGTATGCCGCAGTGTATCCATCGAAACATTAAAGATGCCTCATAGCGGACAATTCTATGGCGTTGATTTTCATCGTTGTATTCCTCTTAAAAATTGAATGTATTCCCAAAGAATTTGTAATGCTGCGCCAGCACAAAGTGCGATTAGATAACCTAATATTTGCATAATTATGTCAGCACTGAATATCATATATAACGACTCAAGAATGGTTAATGCACATGCCATAGTGATGAGTACGAGGAAATAGACGTCTGATCTGTATAGTTTCATCGTCGTATCTCCGTTGGAACATGCATCTCTTTGATTGCTCGTGTAACCACGTAACGTTCGAAATCTGGATTAATCCATTCGTGGCTGCAGTTTAAGCACCTGTACATGGTGATTTCGGGTCTGAGAATATTGGCTGCATCTTTGCGGGCTTTAGTTATTCCTTCATTTGTAAATTTGTATTGTCCAAGAATGTTTTCGTGTGCTGTGCATCCGCATTTTGGGCATGGAATTGTGTCTTTAAAGATATAGTGTGGGTCTTGATGGTCAACGCAGTATTGGCAACGATAGTGCCAAATGCCTTGATCGTCTGGTTTGCCTTCTAAAGTGTTTTGCAGGCAGTTTCCACAAAAAGTCATCGTTTTAATCGCTCCATTTTTATCAAGTTTTAGTTGCCACCAACAGGTACTTTTTGTTGTAATCGTTTTTGGCGAATCCCATGGTCACGTAGTCGCGGATGTGCAAGTCGGGGTAGCGTTGGGCGATGGCGTCCCAGTTTTGGAAGCAACGTAAATGACCGTCCCACATTAGGCTTGGCAGGCAAAGCGCCACTTTGGTGCCTTGCGGAATCGCCTTGATGATTTCTTGGTCGTGTGCAATGTGTTCCAGCGCCGTGCAAACAATCATGTCTGCCCCGTCAAAGTGGAGTTCAGAAACGTTTTCGGCGTCCACGCGGCTAATCGACAGTTGCCTGTCGCGTATGTGGCGTAAACGGTTGGTGACGTAATCCACTGCGTCGGGGCAAAAGTCTGTCCAGGCGTACCGTTGGATTGACGTGTAGTGTTCAAGCAGGACTTGAGCTAAGTCTCCTTCTGCGCC
>JBAZHB010000169.1:0-2664 GCA_041652535.1 Candidatus Babeliales bacterium | reverse complement strand
ATGATGCAGTATCAAGGGCACTACATATTTAATGAGATAAATGCAAGTCGCAATAATAACGATAGCAACACCAATTTTAATCATGAGTCGTGTATCATGGAGCAACTCACGCACTCGTTTCCATTTTTCAGATTCAACTGCTACGGCAACTTTTTCGTAGATACCACTTTTTGATTGTTCGATCTTAATGCGATCATCAAGTGTAAGCCCACGCTCTTCTTTGAGCACATCTCTCAGCACGGTACAAAGCTGATCAGCTTTACGCTCCAACACCACTCCGGCATTTTTAGCCTGCTGCTCTAAGCCTGCAGGAAGATTTTTGACCCGCTCAAGCCCAGCGGCGGTTTCTTGTAAAAGTTTTTCTCCATCTTTGGCTAATTTAAACGCTGCAGTAGATTTTACGGAGGAATTATACGCAAGGCCTAATGCTTCGTTGCATCTCAATAAGGCGGTGTTTGATGTCTGATTGACATGGGCCAAATGATCAGTAACTTTTTTAAGCGCTTCATCAACTGCTTGTTTTACCGGAGCCTGCGCTCGACCAAAAGGCCACATCGCATGCATCAATGAATGGGTGCAAAATATTAGAACGCCCGCCGCTACTAACCAACGCATCGGTACCATCGTTTGATCTTTCTTTTATTCAACGATCAACACTCTGGTGACGGGGTACGTATATGAGCGTAATAAATATGATTACAAAGAAGCAATATTTTATAAATTTAAAAAAACAAGAAGAGCAAGGCTATCGCCTTGCTTTGTTCTATTTGGAGATGTTTACTTTGCGGCAGCAAGATACTGCACGGCAATCATACGAAATTGTTTAAATGGAATCGGCACCTGCATGCCCATGTCATAAAACGATTCAAGCGTCAGATTACTTCCTTTAACAAAAATAGGACGCTGTTCATCGGCTCCATCTCTCTCACTATATTCAAAATCACGCCAGGCAAGATGCATGCCATCACAACGTGTAAGGCCATGGGCATCAAGCAGCATGTAGGGAATTCGTTTTTGGGGAGCTGTGGCATCATGATATGCCGAATATGCCAGATATGCGCTGAGCACACCGGTAGCAAATGCAATCCCCAGAAGTTTTGCGTTGTGCGGAATCGTATTCGCAAAGCCAGGGGTCTCATCATAAGCCGGTGGTGCAACGGGCAACTTTACCGCACCGTACAACCCGCCACCGGTCACCGCAAGAGCTGCTAATGCTTTAACTACCGCGGCAGTGTTATGATTATGCGTCACATAGAGCGTAAGTGTGCCATTTTCAAAGCTCATACAATTAAAACAATCATAATTAACAATAAGCTGCACGTCACCGTTCTGAATTAACACGGGACCTACGGTAGAGCAGTCGACTGAACCGCCTAAGGCACCCGCAAGCAGCAATGCTGCTATTATTTGTGATCTCAGCATGGTTGTCCTTTATTAATAAGTTCGGTGACTACCATACAGAGCAACATAGTGCTCAATAAGTCCACGGAACTGATCAAAGGTTATAGGAAGATAGCAATCACGCTCAGAGGTTTTGAACAAATCGCTGTTATATTTATCAAGTAAATGCAACGTACGAATGGTAATTACCGTTCCATGACTTGTTGATATACCGGTATTTCCCACTTGATAGTTAGTAGTTTCTGTCTTTTGTTCTGAGGTAATCTCGGTATGATCGACATCGCTCCACCAAATGCGCTTGCCATTCCAAAACAAAAGACCTTCAGGATCTAAGATAATATACGGTATTTTTTTTGATTTCATCGAATAATCATTAAGCGCATCAAAAAACGCATACACCCCAAATGCCACCGCTCCGACGCCAATAATATCAAACACTGCTCGATTGATCGTATCAAGGTTGCGATGTCTCCCATCAACTCCATTGATACCATAGTATAAAAATCCTGCGCCAACACCGCCCACAACAAGCCCCCCGATTATTTGCAGAACAATATCAACCGTCCTGGGATTGGCATACAACGTCAGCTTGCTCACATCACGCCCATCATGAAGATACTCAACGTGATCACTATATTTACGCGCAAATTCAAGAACATACGCATCCTGGCCCGTGGGCAAGCTCGTAGTGCATATGCATGGAGCATAGAAGGCGCCAATAAGTAAAGCGGTAATAACTTTTTTCATTGAAAAAGATACTTTTGTCATAACAAACTCCAAATTTTTTATGATCGCCAAAGAACGCGCGCAGTGTACTACGCTTTGGCACGAGATACAAGACGGGACAAAAAAACAAGGCCGGGCATACGCACCCGGCCCCTTTTTATCGCACGCAAAAAATATCAGACCGCGTTGCAATCATTAACCGTCTCTTGCCGCTGGGTATAGGGTAAAGCTTCTGCAAATTCTTTGATAATCTTGCTTGTTTTTTCAACGGTATCAGCAGGAGCTTGTTCTTTACTCACTGCAGGAGGACGCGAACTCCAATCACCAATTTTAAAATTAAGTTTGATGCCAAGCACTCGTCCATTGTAATTAAGTACGCCGCCAGGCTTAACGAGTTCGCCAAGATGCACTTTGTCTGAAAGAATGACATCCTTACCCATCACCATACCGTTGGGAAGACGCACACCTTGACCAGGGACCACAAAATACCCATCACGCGCACGAACAATTTCATAATAACGGCCATCGATGGTCGGA
>JBAZHB010000168.1:0-2670 GCA_041652535.1 Candidatus Babeliales bacterium | reverse complement strand
TAGTTTCTGACGCCAGCTAATAAACCAAATAAATCGTAGTGTCGATCATCTGGAATTTCTTCTACCGTTTGCCATAATCCGTCGTTGATTTCAAGATAACCTTTTATGTCGTCGCCCATTTAATTCACCGTTTTATTATCGTCTGCATTTTCAGTTTGGCTGAAACAAACGCCTTGCTTGTCCTCGGCGTGAGCCATCGCTGAGTCTGTGTTGCCCTGCGTTGGCTCTGATCTGGACACGCGGGGTGCCTGAACGTGCGGTTTTATTGCGTTGTAAACTTTTTCTGCGCGTTTAAACGTTTCAAGTTGTTTCTGCGTTGGTGGCTTCTTCATTTCGGATTCAAGAAACTGCCATTGTTCGGGTGTTAAATCCATGATAGCGGTTGGCACGTAGGCGCTTGGCTTGTCCTCTATTGAGCCTTCGTGGTCTTGGTGGCTCACGCTGGACACTTGTGCGCATGGGTTGGGTATTGTGAAGATTCTTTTTGTGGGTGAATCGTTAATGAAGGCTCGAATGCTTTGCGGTGTCTTGGTGTTTTCGCCTATTGGCACATGCATTAAAAAGCCGCCGTATTCCGCGAGCACAACGCTTGGCAATTCGATTGACTTGTAGATTGCTACGTTTTCAATCCTGTTGATTCGTGTACCATATTGATTGCATGTCGTTTCAAGTTGTCGGTTTAGTTTATGGTAGTCCTCTATCGTTAATTGAATGTGGATCGGGGTTGCGCCTATCATTAATAATTCTTTAACGATGTTTTCGATTTGGTCAATCATGGGTTTTCGCCGAACCATTTTTTGAACCAAGCATTTTTGGCTTCTTCTTTAGTGAGAAATCCGTAGCCTTCTCCGTTATGCCATTTTGAATAATTAAGTATATCATCGTAGTCTGAGGCATTTTCTATTTGGTTCCATTCCGTTTTGGCTTCGTCTATGACGACGTTTGAAATGTTTATTATTTCGTTGAAATCTTCATCGACTTCGTCTTTCCACGCTGAGTCGCCGTTTGGAAATAGGCTGTTTAGCAACTCTGTTTTCTTACGTGCTATTTCCTGTTTTAATTGACCATCGTTTTTGATTTGGTTAATCAAGCGGATTCCTCTTTGTGTCCAAATGGTCTTTTGGGTAAAGCTTTAAAATACTTTGCTTCGTTGTTTAGCGTGTTGAGCACTTTTAAGCGTGTTTCTTGATTATATTTCCGTTTTGATTCTTCGTTTCTTAAACGGTAACGTAATTTGAAGAATATATTTTTGATTTGGTGAATGTAATCTTGAATGTATTGTTTTAGTAATTCGCGAATTGTTGGTGTTTCTTCCCAGTATTCCTCGTAATCTTTTTCGTTGTTTTTGTCGTAATTGGGATCAATCATTTTTTGTCACTTGATATAAGTTGTTTTGGTTTATTGTTAATTAAAGCTTTTAGTTCTCTTAGTTCCTGGCAGATTTTGCATGGTGCTATCGCGATTGCTTTTTCTGTGTAGTGTTGTTCAAGCAAATTTTCTAAATCGTTGTCCATTACTTTTTGCCTTCTTCTGGAATAGCGTAAAGGTGCCAAGCGAACTTTTTGGCTTCGGGTGGAATCATAAGTTTAGTGGTTGCTTGGCTGGATATGCTGACGTGGCTGAATCCTGTGCGTTCCTCAATAATCCACATGCCTGTTTCTTCGTCTTGAATTAAAGTGATTTTACGTGTCATTTTAAATCCACGCTGTTACTACTATTAGTAGTGTAATATAAACTTTACTAACTTGTTTAAAAACTGAATTGCTTAAAGTTAGAAAAATAAGAAAAAGGGGTTGATTGTTTATTGATTGTTTTGTTGATGGATTGGAGTTTTGAGTATCCGTTGAACTTCGCTGTCGCGGCGGCAAATGTCGCTGACGAGTACGCTCATTGACGTGTCGTTGTTGCTGGCGTCGCGTTGCTGCTTAACTGTTTCAAGCGCGCCGAAGACGTCGATGTCGAAGTTAATAGATGTCAATGTTTTCCTGATCTTCTTTAACTTCTTAGCCATCGAAGTTACCATCCGATGCCTTCGCCTATCGCAAACCAATTTCCCGATTCGTTAGCGTTGGTTACGACCGTAACTGCTTTGCCGTCGCATGGAAACGTTTCGTCGGCTGATGTGGCAAGTAATTGGGTTGATGCGCCTGTGGGTTGCAGCTTGATGAAGTGACAGACGTCTGTATTGGTGTTGATGTCGCCACCTGTGTCGTCGTCTGTGCTGACGTAGGTGCCGTAGGTGATGGCTACGTTGCCTGCGACTGATTTGTGGGTGATTACTGAAGTGAATGCCATAGTAATCGCCTTAGTAGCCTATAGCCATCCATATGCCTGCTTTGCCGCTTGTGGTGACTATGGTGACTTTTGTTCTGCTGCCAAGTGGAAGGGTAGCGTTGACTGATGGGTGCTCTGCTACTGCTGCTGTGCCCGTATGTTGGATGTGGAATTGCTCCACAACCCGCAGCGTGGTTTCGATGTCGCCGCCTGTGCTGTCGTTTGTGAAGGTGCCGAACACGATGACGCGGTCGCCGATTGTTGCGCGGTCAGTTATGGTGGAGGTTAAAGTCATTTTGACTTTTCGCCCCTGTTACTTCAACGCGCAGAGTTTGCCTGAAGTGTTTAGTCGAGTAGCGCACAGTTCGCCTTCGGTGAGCAGGATTTTGCCGTAGC
>JBAZHB010000167.1:0-2714 GCA_041652535.1 Candidatus Babeliales bacterium | reverse complement strand
CTTCAAGAATCAACCTTACGGGCGCTTCAACCTACGTGGCAATCACTAAAGGCTCAACCATCGGCGGCGGCTCATGGGATTTAAACGCGGTGCTGGCGGATTTAAAATGCGACAGTATTTACGTTGACCACATTAAAAAAGTCAACGGCGACCCGTGGGCAGACATAAGCGGCATAGCATCTTACCCAATCAGCTTCGTCGTCCGCATAAACGGCAGCGACTACGAAGTTGTGGACGGCTCAAACACTGTTGTTTACACGAGCGCAGACCAAAGCCAAGCCGTAACTTACGCGGCAGCAAACGGCAAACACGTTTACATTAAAGCGGGAATAACTTGGACAACCGCAAGCACGCCCGCAGGCGTTTGGATTCAAGGCGAGGATGCAGCAACAAACATTATTCAAACCGCTACCCCCGACGCTACAACACTACAAATCGGAAGCATGGGAACCCTGCAAAACGTGTCGATACTTGACGCATTCGGCTACGGAACAGGCGACCACCGCACGATTCCCAACCAAGCACGTCCAGTAGGATTCCACGTTAACATGCGCAACATGGCGACTGGCTCATGCAACTGGGATAGAGAATTCATCATGCTAAACATCGGCGAAGCTGGCGTTGACCGTCCAGGAATAGGTGTCATACAATGCGGCATCGGCGACGGCTTCTACGCTCAAACCTACGCTAACGGCGCAGCGTACAATTGTGACGTTAGCGACATAGACGCCGCAGGCGGCATAGGCTACCGATGCTACCATTACGGTTCAGGATACGCTTTTTTTGGATTATTAAAAGAAGAGTGCACGGGCAAAGGACTCTACATCGAAAACCACTCTAACACATCAACCGTTAAAGCCATAGACATAAACTGTATCAACGACACAGTTGAAGACTTCAGTATAACCCACGCAGCCAAAACGCAAGGCAGTATGATTCAGCTTGTACAAACAGTTTCAACGTATGCAGGCGACGCGCTTATTATGGAAATGGCTGAAACCACTGGAAGCTTCACTGGCAACTTTATCAAATGCCAAGTTGACGACGCCGACAAATTTGTGGTTGATAAAGACGGCAAAATCGTGATTGGCGGCGACACCGTGCTTTATCGAGGTGCCGCTGATCAATTGCACACCGACGACAGCTTCCACGTTGGAACCGCAGGCTACAACGTCTACATTGACAAAGCATCCGCAGTAATCTATTTTGGCAACAGACTCAACGCGTGGGATGTAAACCTTTACCGTTCAACCACTAACACGCTAAAAACCGATGATGATTTCCATGCTAATTCGGTGTACGCGGGCTACTTAGAAAGCACGGGCGACGCGAAAGTAACAGGCACCCTTAACATCAGCGCGGAATGCAACCTTTACAATTCAAGCGGTACACTAAAAACTGACGATGACTTAAGCGTTCAAAGCCTAAAAATCGGTGCAACAACCGTGATTAGTTCAGCAGGCGTTTTAAGCAACGTCACCGCAGCCGCTGGAATAATAACTTCTGGAACCTTCGGTGACAGTCGGCTTGATTTAAGCGCGTTAACACAAAATTTAGTTATTAACGGAGCAACTAAATATATCAGTGTACCCGATGGCTACATAAGCACTCCTAAACTCACAACCACAAGGGTTGAACATGCAAGTAATAGTAATGTAGGCATCGATCTTGCTAACGGAATAATCGTTTTTAATGGTTCTGTAAAATTCGTGAATAATGCGGCAGGCCCCTACACCAATCTTTTCACTTATATCCAAGTCATAGCGCCCGATGGAACAACGGTTTATATTCCAGCATACACGGCAGGTGCTTAAAAATGGACGTTGACGTTCAATACTACAGCGACGCATGGCATGACCTCACAAGCTACTTGACGGCTTACCAAGTGCAAGAATTAGGCATAAGTGAAGTTTCCCATGCAATAGTGAACCTTGAAAGCGCACGGTCAGACTTCACCGATTTCTTAGCCGCCCCATACAAACTAATACGCATCCGCAACAACCCATCCAGTTATTACCCGATATTCTTCGGGTACGTGGACGATTGCCATGTCCGCACGTTGCCAGGCACCATCGCGGAACGCAGCAAAATCAGCCTTGACCTAATGGGTTACGAAGCTAAGCTTGCACAGGATTACATCACGTTTGACTACTACAAACACCAATCCGCTATATCCCCGCTTGCCGACAGCAACGCCTACAGCTACCGCGACATGATAGAAGCCTACTTAACTTACCCCGACAGCACACGCGACGGCACAGGACTGTCAGGCACAGGATTCACGGTTACAGCAGCCAACGCGCCAACTGGTATCGACGCAATAATCGATGGCTCATGCAACTGGCATAAACAATCACTGTTCGAAGCCACCCGCACCGTCTGCGAACACATAGGCTACGACGGCTACTTTCCAAGATTCACAAGTGAAACGTTCACGCCAACCATCAACCTTTATCCATACAGCAAAAACAGCGCAGCCACCTTGACGGCACCGTTTATTGAGGAACCCGAATACAACTATGGCAGCTTAAACGACGTCGCCAACATCGCCTTCATATGGGGCGGAATAGACGCTGGCATACCAAGTGACGGCGACCGATTAACCGAGTGGGCAGTAACCAAGTACCCCACTTATCCTGCTTGGACATCAAACGCGCTTGAAGGCAACAGCACAATCGCAGACGTGGACAACACAATCATCAGCGAGGGACTAC
>JBAZHB010000166.1:0-2731 GCA_041652535.1 Candidatus Babeliales bacterium | reverse complement strand
ACGCAATACACTCACAGGGTCTTCACGGTTGAATAAACAAACCGCTAATTCATCCACGAAATAGTCTACAATGTACGGGATGCTTCGGGACAAAACGGATGAGCCATGCTTGGTTAATTTGCCGTCTTCCTCTTTGAGAATGTAAGACTTGGCTGCAGGGTCGCCCTTCACGTCTTCAAGCAATATGATGCCTTGAATGTCCTCAGTGCCTTGAGTAATCAAGTCAGTTTCAAAACAACTTGGCAATACGTCTGATGCTTTAAAGGTGACTGATTTATTCTCTATATACCAGAAACCGTCTGTATCTGCCTCTAATATTGTATTGCCCGCAGATTCTTCGAGTTTCATTGATTCATTAATTAAAAGACGCGGAATCGCAGTGCAACAGACCGCTATCAGCACGTTGCCGTACTGCGCGTAGGGCATGCTGTTATAACCCCAAAGAATGTTGCCGACAAGCTTCAACGCTATTTCGTCAGATTTGAACTTGTTTTTAAGCGCAGGGTCTTTAGTTTCAGCAAGTTTAGCTTTAGCAACTTTGCGCTTGGCAACTATGGTATCCAAAAACTCGCGCATGACACCCTTCTTGCTTAAATCAATCCGCAAAGTTACTTGGCCATTAATTTCGTCGGGCAATTCAAGGATACAACAGTCCTTCATTGGCTTAAAATAATATTTGCCAGTGTACGGCTCGATTTTTATGAGTGATATTGTTTCAGGCGACAAATTCAGCGCTCGCAGAATCGACACGTACATGCTGCTGAAGTCTTTGTGCTTCACGCGCTCGGTGAATACGCCCGTGCGGAAACACTTGGGTTCAGCCCCTTGCACAGCTTTCTTTCCAGGCGCAAAGAATTGTGGAAAACGGTCTTTGTTTGCGCCGTCACTGATTATGCCAACGCGCCCAAGTTCCCTGCCAAGCACAATGTTTGGAATCATCGAGGGCGTACGTTGAATAACCATTTCCAGTGGAATATCCAACAATTCAGAGATTGACCACATGACATCAAAGTAAGATGCGCCAGTTTGATACGTGACGTAAGCGTCGCTGATGTTGTAATCCCGCAACTGCTCAAACGTTAACGAATCCATTTTGTCATAATCAATTTCAATCGGGTTGTAACCGTAATGCTTGGCTACCTCTTTGAGTCCACGATTCTTTAAGCCCGCAAGCGTCAACGTGTAATCCGCATCGGTTTCTTTTTGCACGTCAAAGTGGACTCTGCCGCGAATCAGGAAAGTGTGCTCAATGCGTCCCCTGCCGTTCTTTTCAAATTCACGCTTTAGAAGATACGGGGTTGAACCGTCCCTGCCTAAAGCAAACTTTATGTTTAACTCAGCGCATTGCCGAATCAACACGAGCATGTCGTAAAAGCGACCAAAGAAGTCAACGAGCACGTCAGGGTCTTGTTCACGCACATACGCTATGAAACCTTCAATGTCCTTGCGGGCGTCGCCGCTGTTGAAGTATTTGCCTTCCACGCCGTTCCAGCAAGCGATGGATCGCACAGTGTCTTTGCGCCAATCAGGAGTCAAACCCTTAGTGAAAGTTTCAATGTCCCACGCAAGCTTCTTGGCTTCGCCACTTGGAAACTTGTAACCTAAATCGATGGCTATTCGCGTTTTAAACGGGAAACGGTCTTCAATCGTATAGGCGCATTGACACCGTTTAAGCAAATCCTCATTTTCAAAATCCATGCGGTAAACCGTGTGCAACATCATGTCGCTAAGAAGCTTCTTTTGCACTGGCTTGGCACCCTGCACTGGACGCAGGCTGTAACAGTACGGCTGAAAAGGTGGTTCAACCTGTCGGTGCTTGCCGCCGATTTCGTACAGGTCAAGAACAGTGCCATGCATTGATGTGCCTCGTGCTTCAACGTTTAAGAGTACCAATACAGTTGCATCCTGCCTTGTGATAGTAGTAGTAACCTACGTAAGTATTTATAAACGTTGGCTTAATTGGTTAAATTGCTTACATAATTAATTTAGTTTAACAATTAATTAAACAAATGTCCAATAATTAACAATTATTTAAACAAAATAAAAAAAGGGCATAAGGCGCTATTCTGCCCGTTGAACCGTTTTTCTAAAACAGAAGAGAGTGAGAGGGCATGGAAGAGTCACGGTTCAAATCGGTTTACAGAGCGCCCGTTACAATAAAATGGGTGTTAAGCGCCCAAGTCCCTCGTTATTGACCTGTACGCTATCGTTCGAGTTTCCGTTACGGCGCTTCCAAGCTGAATAGTGGCTTTGCAGTTGCCATGCAGCATGCCAAATTCGACGTAGGGGTACTCGGTGCTGGATGCAATCGTGAACACCTTGACGGCGATTGCTTTATCACTGTAGTTGGTTCCATCCATCTTGTTGTACACGCGAACCGTCACGGCTGTGCCTTCACCCGCAGTCACGAGCACGTCAAGGTCAAAGAAGAGTGACCAAGCAAATATGCCTGTGTTGGCAACTTCAAGAACCTGAGTTTCGTTAACGTCATGCGCCACGGTGATTGCGTGAGTCGCGTCGCCCGCATCAACGGCGGCGTTGAAAAGGTCTGTTTTAGCCTTAATTTGCTTTCCAATGGATACGATGCTTGTGCCTGAAGTGGTGTCACTCTTTTTGCCGACAACATCACGCAAATTAGTATCGGTAGCAGCATCCTCAACTGGAACATTATGAAGTGCCTTAATTTGCTTGCCAATCGCAACTAAACTTGTGCCTGCCGCTGTGTCGCTCT
>JBAZHB010000165.1:1188-2778 GCA_041652535.1 Candidatus Babeliales bacterium | reverse complement strand
AATTTGTGACTCAAAAACGACTCAAGCGTCAACCAATGCTTACGTGGTCGCGTTATCCGCGCAGCCATGCGGGATTGTTGGCGAAAAACTTGTTTTCAGCTTCAAAAATACGGGTGATGACACCATCACGTACAAATTTACTGCTTCTGACGGTGCAACCGAGCACACTTACCTGACTGACACCGCTTTAGCGAGTGGCGCGGATGACATAGTGTGGTTCCGTGCGCCATGGAAAATCGTGAAAATGCTGATTAAAAGCGCTGTCGATGACACACCAGGCGCACTAACTGGGAAGGTTCTTTATGGTTAATCCAGAAAAGCCGCCAGTTGATTTAGGCTACAACACTTCTGTTCCAACCACTGACGTAGCCACCAATCTTTATTCAAGCCAGGTTCTCGGAAACAAGGATGACACTGTTGCGGGAACAAGCCTTGTTTCGTTAACTAAACTGATTGACTCCATTGTTGATGACATAAAAGCTTACATTGGCAATCCGTCGGCTCAAACACTAACAACCATCACCGCTAAACTTGGCAACTTGTCTGTTGCTTTGCCCGCTATCCTCGAAAGCTTCACTGCAACCGAGGCGGGCACGCTCAGCGAAAGGCTCGCTTACATTCAGCAATTTGTCGGTAAAGGTTCAGGCACCGCGATTGGCGCTAACACGAGTCTCGTTGACAAGATAGACGTGGTTCTTGCCGCTGTGCAAGCCGTCCAAAACAATACTTCTTTTACGGCCGCTGTGCCCGTGGAAATGAATAAGCCTGCCGCTGACAATCGGGCTTACCGAATTGCCTGCAACGTTTATGATGAAGTAGGCAACATGGAAGACCCTGACGACAGCGAAGTTTGCGTACGGGTAATCCAGACCGCAGGCACTTACGTTACGGCTACGCTTTATAAAGAAGCTGCACTGTCAACAGCTTTGGATAATCCAACTGACGATACAACTTTCCCCAATGCAAGCGGCTGGCGAGCGATGGAACGCGACGCGGCTGGAAGATACTTCTTTTTCTACAAAGTAGCTTTCGACGCAACCGAGGAACATTTGATTGTAGAGTTCGGTTGGAGTGAAGCCGAAACATCAAAGTTTCAAGTGCGCAGTACTGAAATAGCTGACGAGCATGATGACGCATCAACTACACTTTCAACCGTTACAACTATAAATACTAACGTGGGCGACCCGTCGGGCGATACCCTCACTTCACTAACCGCTAAACTTGGTAATTCCGCCAACGCCGTCGCACCCACGTTGGATACCGTAAACACTAACGTTGGCGATCCAAGCGGCGACACGTTAACAACTATCACGGCTAAACTGGGCAATCCGACAACCGCAATCGGCGCAGTTGTTGAAACAATCGATGGCTACCATGACGTTCCAGTTGAAGACGCTGCCACCGATGCGACTATACGTGATGTTGTGGGCAAAAAATCCGATACGGTGGCTGGCACCTCGATTGTTGCAAGCAATAAACGCCTTGAAGCGTTGCATGCTGTTCCCACTGAAGATGCTGCGACTGACACTAATTTGCGTGATGTCGTGGGCAAGAAGAGTGACACAGTTGCAGGTTCAAGCATTGTCGCAT
>JBAZHB010000165.1:0-1178 GCA_041652535.1 Candidatus Babeliales bacterium | reverse complement strand
TATACGCGAAGTCGTTGGCAAAAAAAGTGATACAGTCGCGGGCACGAGCCTCGTGGCGATTGGCAAGCAGATTAAAGCTAAAACGGATAACTTGTACAATGCCACAGACGCGGGCGATGCGACGCATGAAATAACCGTAGCGCATGACACTGACGAAACACAGGTTCTTGAAGTGGCTAAAGCGGGTATTTACTCGTTAACGTTACTCTTTGACCTTGACGTGCTTGTGACGGCGGCTGAAGGCACAACCGTGACGGTGCGGGTGTACAACAAAATCGACGGCACCAACTACAGTGACAAAGCGTTTGACAAAAAAGTTTTCACGATTGCAACTGACACTGAATACCCGTTCATGGAGTATCGCTTATTGCATGGCTACTCGAAAGTGACTATCCAGCTTGGCAGTGCAGTGACGGAAACTCGTACAATCGCGTATCGAAGCATCACAAGAGACTTGGGCGCTTAAAAGCCCACTTCAACGTAACGGGCGCTCTGAAACCCGCATATGAACCGTAACTCTCCGATACACTCTCTCTTCTCTCTGTTAAATGTTCTAAACGGTTCATGGGCAGAACAGCGCCCCAAACCTTCTTTTTGTTTTTGTTTAAATAATTGTTAAAAATTGAACATTTGTTTAATTAATTGTTAAACTAAATTAATTATGTAAGCAATTTAACCAATTAAGCCAACGTTTATAAAGTAAGTAGCGGCTACTACTATCATCATCAGCTTGATAGGAAGTTAAACTTGGTACTCTTAAACGTTGAAGCACGAGGCACATCGATGCACGGCACGGTTCTTGACCTGTACGAAATCGGTGGCAAGCATCGGCAGGTTGAGCCGCCGTTTCAGCCTTATTGCTACTCGTTGCGTCCAGTAGCGGGTGCCAAGCCAGTGCAGAAGCGGCTTCTCAGCGACATGAAGTTGCACACGGTTTACCGCATGGATTTTGAGGATGAAGGCATGCTTAAGCGGTGCCAATGTGCCTACACGATTGAAGACCGTTTCCCGTTTAAAACGCGGGTAGCCATCGATTTAGGCTACAAGTTTCCAAGCGACGAAGCCAAGAAGCTTGCGTGGGACATTGAAACTTTCACTAAGGGTTTAACTCCTGATTGGCGCAAAGACACTGTGCGATCTATAGCGTGCTGGAACGGCGTGGAAGGCAAGTATTTCAA
>JBAZHB010000164.1:0-2782 GCA_041652535.1 Candidatus Babeliales bacterium | reverse complement strand
GCGATGCATGCTTTGACGGTAAGGTTGAAAACATATTCGTCGGGGATTGTGCCCATGGCGATTCCAGCGTTTGCGCCCGTTTCCACAAATGCCCATTGCCATCCCGCGATGGCGTCTTTGGCGAATGCGTCAAACTTGATTTTGAGGTGATTAACGATTGACCAATAAAGCCCCTGCAAGGCTGCTATGTCAGCCTGCGTCTTTCGCCATTTTGGGAACACGCTGACTTGCACAAGAAACGTGAATATATGCGTTGTATCTTCTTCGGGTTGATCACGTTGAAACCCTGACAGTTGCACTATAACGTGGGGCGATTGGGGCGAACGGTCGGTGTTGTAGTCTACCGTAGTAAACTTTACGTCTGCCGCGGCAACGCCTGCCGTGGCAAGTGAATAGTTAGTTTCAATGTAGGCTCTTAAAGCTTCAGCGGGGTCGTTCATGGCTGTGCACCTGGCATTTTCCAAGTTATTGTTGGATAAATTTCTGTGCAAGATTTGCCGTCGAAAAACCAACGCCATGAACTGTTTTCGTCCGCAGAGATTTCGATGTATGAACCCGCTTCAACGAATGGTGCAATCGAGCACAACATTTCGTAATCGTCTGCAAGTTTTTCACCTTCAAAATTGATGTCATTTACATCGTCTGTGTCGTCGTCATACTCAATATAATAACAGAATAGTTTGAAAACGTCATTTAAATGCCTAAGTTTGTCAATGCCTTCTTTGTCTGTGTAAAGCGATGTTTTAGCGTACTCTTTAAGCGCTTTTAAAGCAAATTTTTGGTTGATTTTCTTTATGCAAAATTCTGCATCAACAAGCCGAATAGTAATGCCCATCTTTAAATCCTCGCTTGCTGATATGGCATAAGCATTTCCTTGATTTCATCTGTGAAAACTTCTTTGCCACTGAATGATATGGCTGCGGGTCGCCCGAAGCGTACGCGCGCGTTCAAGTTGTCCGCAATCGCCTTCTTTAATGCGTTAGCCACAAGTTCCTCACACGCCTGCTCTACCTCGTCGGGCACGCTTGCGTAGCCTGTCACGTAGATGAAACGCAAGTTCTTGGCGTAGTAACTGCTTTTCTCGTTGATGCTAACCGTGTTGGCAAAAATCAATTCGCCCGTTTCAAGGTCGGGGTGGTATGCGGTGATTGCAGTCCAAGCTTCAGTTTCGCCGATGGCTGCGGTGTTTTGATTGACGCTTGTGATGCTAAGAATTGGTGACTGTTCAAGACGGTAAACTTTGTCTTTGATGCTAATTTTGTTTGCACGTGCCGTGTCGGGGTAAACTCCCTCAGTTGATGACTGGTTCCCATTTTGGTACTCGGTGAGTGTTGCTCCGCCGTTAAAGAATGAGGTTGGCCTACGCGTGAAACGGTCGATGTGGCGGCTTGCGCGGTCAATTAGCCTTGAAACGTAAGCTTCAAACAGTTCTTGCGATGTGAAGTTGAGTTCTTGGTATCCTGGCACGTCGGGCATTGCAAGGATGTTGGCGAGCGCGCAGTATTGCGTTGCAGCTGGGGCGGTGTCGGCTTCGCGGATGCCCGTTGTGATAGCCCACGCCACTGACGTGTCCGCTTCGAAGTCCATGTTGGTTATGTTAAGAGTGAATTGGGTGGTTGATTTGTCGGTGATTGTGACTGTGCCCAAGTCGCGTTCCGCATTCCATACCACGACGAATGTGGCGCTGCCGTAAGTGTGCGTTACTACAACGCTTAATTGCCCTGCAAGAATCGTGGCTGTATCAGAAGTTACCATTAAGCTGGCACCCCAGTTACTATCGTGTTGAACTCGAAATTTGTGACGCCAAACGCGGCCATTGCGGATATTGAAATGATTAAGTTGAGTTTGGTTGATTTAGTTAACGTCTTGGGCATTTGGTTTCACTTGCTGTTACTACTACTATCATGCCTTAATTTAAATACCGTTGTTTAATAATTAAAGAGTTTTTGGCGCAGAATTGGTGTGGAAACTTTATTAATAATAACAATAAAAAAGAACATTTCCCAAAATGGGAAAGAATGGGAAAGGGCTTAGCCTTTGATTTTTATGATGTTGCTGATTGGCACACCTTTGATTGACAGTATTTCGCCCGTGGATTCCGCGACGTATACTGCAAAGAATACTGTTTCGTAATCGGATGAACCGTGACTGCCAGTTGCGGTTACAGCGAACGTGTACAGTCCCGTTGTTGGGATAGTGAAGGTTCCAGTTGCGCTTGTTTGATTCTCGCCGATTGCAACGCCAGTGAGATAGTCGTAAACGTTTATTTGACGCATTATGTCTGTGTCGTTGCTTAAGCTCGTGTCTACCTGCCAAGGTACAGTACTATTATAAGCAGTGACTTCAGGATAAGTAACGGTTACTATCGTCGTGTAAGTGATTATGATTTCAACTGTGAAAGACACTTCAAGATAATCTACAGCCCCGTTAACGCCAACCACTGAACACGCAATTATGTATGTTTCATTTACTAAGTCGTTGAACGTGCTTGTGAGGCTTGTCTGGTTAGCACCGACTTGAGTGTAATTGCTATAGTAGAGGGCTACTTGGGTTTCGCTTACGGTGTCGTTGCCTGAAGTAGTAAACTCGTAGTTTAGTATGCTGGATTCAAGTGTGCTTGACTCTTCAGGACTAACAGAAGAAATCTCGGTAACGTAAGTATATAGAGCATTCGCATGAGCAAAATAGTAGGCGCTATAATTAGCAGTTAAACTTTCAAACGCAGGCACATAAATTGAACCAATTGGAAACGTTTGATAAGCAAGCCAATCATACCACCACC
>JBAZHB010000163.1:0-2805 GCA_041652535.1 Candidatus Babeliales bacterium | reverse complement strand
TTGCTGCTTGCGGTGTGGGGATTAAGGAGGAAGTATGAATAAGTGTTTGAAACATTTTAAAACAATATCGGCGCACAAATGGTATGTAATGAAAGCCTGTTTTAAATCGGGATTATATTGGCAGGGCATATTGCACGATTTAAGCAAATATTCAATTACAGAATTCTTTTCAAGCGCCAAATATTTTCAAGGTGATAAATCTCCCGTAAATGCTGAAAAGATTGAAAAAGGCTATTCATTAGCTTGGCAGCACCATAAAGGGTGCAATAAACATCATTGGCAATACTGGACAGATTTCGAAAATGGGGAATTAATAGTAATTGAAATGCCGCCTAAATATTTAGCTGAAATGCTATGCGATTGGGTGGGAGCGGGGAAAGCTTACAATAAAGGGAATTGGACGATAGACGCATTTAAAAGCTGGTATCAGAAAGATAAAGATAATATGGTACTCCACGCACTAACGAGACTATACGTAGAACTCGTAATAGATAACGTTAGAAGCGAAGAAGAATTATATTCTAAATGGATTTCCATTAAAAGAATTAAAGAAGATAGCATTCTTTGCACTTGTCAAGGCACAGGATATCAGCCAAGAATCAAACTTGCGAGGTAATAATATGAATCCAGATTACATCAAACTTGCTCAAATAGCCTACGACACAGTATTGCAGACAATGATAGAGGGCGAAACAACGCATCCGGCTAATGAGTGGCAGGATATAAGCACAGCAGACCACGCGGAGCACATAAAAATGCATATCGGCAAGCATAGAAGGGACAAAACGGAAGACCACATAGCCCACGCATTGACGAGGCTTGCAATGATAAAGTATTTGGAGTCAAAGCCATGATCCAAGTTACCGCACACGGCGCAGAACGCATGAAGGAGCGTTGCAAAATTAAATCAAAAAGCGTGTTCCGGCTTGCTCAAATCGCATTTGATAAAGGCCTTTGTGAATCTGACGCCACCGGTGCATTAAACGGTTACATAAAAACGCTGTACTACTACAACGAAACTGCCAACAATATCCGGCTTTACGGGGATAAGATTTATATATTCTGCAACGATACGCTTGTCACAGTTTACGATACGCCCAAGAGATTTCAGAACACCATACATAAACTCATGAGGAAACGGAGAGATAATGAAAAAGGATGAACTGCTGAAACGTCTTGAATCTGGCATAATGAGCGAAAAGGAAGAAATTGAACTGTTAAAGCTCCTTGAAGCCGAGCGGAAAAATGAAGCTTTGCAGGATAGAGAAATTTTTGAAGAAGAATACATTAAGATAATTGACAAGAGAACAGGTAACCAAGCACCTCTTAAATATAATAACATTCAGAAAAGAATCAGTGAAAAGAAAAAAGAACTAAGGCGTAATGGTAAACTTGTCAGGGTTATTGTATTGAAGCCTCGACAGTGCGGCGTGTCTACTCATACACAAGGCGATATGATGGCCGACACTTGCACAAAAGAAAACCGTACGGGGTTGATTGTTGCACATACCCAGCCCGCAACAACGATTATTTTTGACAAAGCAAAGTATATGTATGATAACCTTCCGCCGCACATTAAGCCTCTGCAAAAGGCTTCAAATGCTAAAGAACTGGTATTTGATAGACCATCTGGATATAAGGGAAAGGGGAAAGGGCTTAACAGTAAAATAAATATTCAGGTAGCCGGTGATGTTAGTATAGGCCGTGGCGATACGATATATTACTTTCATGGATCTGAATTTGCGTTCTGGCCTTCGCCGGAAGGGAAGGGACCAAAAAAACAACTTGCCGGTATTATGGCGGCAATGCCCAAAATACTCGAAACAGAGGCAACGATAGAATCAACAGCCAACGGGTATAACGATTTCAAAGAGTTATGTGACGATGCCAAAGACGGGAAGAATGAATGGACTTTATTGTTCTTTGCGTGGCACGATTTTGAATTGAACATCATGGATTGCACCGATGAAGAATATCAAAGACTGGTTGACAGCCTTGATAAGAAAATATATGAATACTTATTCGGAACGCCTAAACAGCAGGGCATAGTCAAGCTATATAACCTCACAAAAGAACAGATTAAATGGTGGGTGTGGACTTACCGGAACGACAACAATGGCGATTTTAACATGATGAAACAGGAAAATCCATCGTCATACGATGAGGCGTTCATATCCACCGGTACCCCTGTGTTTGACAACGAAAAGGTGAATGCCAGGATAGCATATCTCCGCCAACAATATGAGAAGAACCCTCCTAAACGTGGACGATTTGCCTTTGAATGGAATAATCCCGAAGCAAAGGATTATATCAAAGACAATACAATAAAATGGGTAGACGACCCGAACGGATTTGTTACGATATACGAGAACGCTCAGCCTGGCACACCTTATGTTATTGGCGGTGATACAAAAGGAGAGGGCAGAGACTTCTATGCCGGTGCCGTGATAAATAACGTGACAGGTAACCGTACAGCTGCAATCCGCAATTGTTGGACTAATTCAAAGCCATATACGTGGCAGATGTATTGTCTGGGGCATTACTATAACCTTGCTCTAATAGGCATAGAAATGAACTTCAACACCGCTCCTATCGAGGAACTTGAACGACTCCATTATTCACGGCAATATACTCGTCGCCAGTATGACAGCGAAACAAAAGAATACATGAAGAAGCATGGATGGAAAACAGATGGCAACACTAGACCGCTTATTATTGACAAAGAGATCCATTTGATCGAAGACAACATCGACTTGTTTAATGATATTCCGATGCTTGAAGAATGCCTAACGTTCATATATGACA
>JBAZHB010000162.1:0-2808 GCA_041652535.1 Candidatus Babeliales bacterium | reverse complement strand
TGCCTGTTCTTCCCTGCATAGTGGTGTCATTATACTGCCAAACGCTTAAATCGCCCTGTAGAGCGTTGAGGGTGTGAATTTTAATTATAGAGCCAATCTCCCTTGATTCAGATATGGTTCAATTCTATTTTCCGCCATTGTTACATATTCGGGATTCAGCTCAATGCCTATGAAATTACGTTCGCTCTTGACGGCAACCACCCCTAATGTTCCGGCACCCATGAACGGATCAAGGATAATTCCGTCTTTCTGGCATCCAGCCAGCACACAAGGAATAATTAAATCCTCTGGGAAAGTGGCAAAATGCGATTCTTTGAATGGCTTCGTTGAAATCGTCCAGACAGAGCGTTTGTTGCGACCACCATTTCCGTAATAATCCCTTTCTCCTGGTGAAAACCTACCACCGCTAAACGATTCATTGTAACCTTCGCTTGCTCTATTTCTAGGTTTTTCTGGTAAACTTTGATACGATTCCTTTATCGCCTCGTTGTTATAGTAATACTTCTGGCTTTTTGCCATCAGGAATATATATTCATGGGATTTTGTACATCTGTCTGTTACACTTTCTGGCATGGGATTCGGCTTTGACCAGATTATGTCTTGCCTCAAGAACCAGCCATCGGCACGGAGGGCAAATGCGATTAGCCATGGGATTCCAACAAGGTCTTTGGGTTTATACAATTGAGGATAATTCATTTTTGGTTTAGGTGCACGATAAGCGCCACCATTTCCTGGCTTTGTTCCACTTCCAAAATTCCCCGCAGGCGACGATACATAGCTATCTCCCAAATTCAACCACAGAGTTCCCTCTGGTTTCAGCACTCTCTTTACTTCCCTGAATACTTCGACCATGCGAGCGACATATTCCTCTGGCGTTTTCTCAAGCCCTAATTGGTTATCAATACGTATTGCACCGCATTTATAACAATTTGTTTTATTAAAGCGTAAGGTGTGGGAAGAAACACTATCTGACATTCCCCTCTTTGGATCGTGTTCTACATCGGGAATTTTATGATCGCAACTTGCATCTCCACCTTCCCATTTTGCAGTTCCGTAATCCCTTAATCCCCAGTATGGCGGTGAGGTAACGCAACAGTCGATGAAATTATCCGGCATGGTTTTTAGTACAGTTAAACAGTTGCCTTGATATATCTTATTAAGTTCCATAATGTCCTTTCTAGAACGGTAGTCCTATATCATCGTCATCCAATACTTCCTGTTCCTCATGCTTGAGCATAGGCGAATCGTCGGTTGATTCTTTTGTCTGCTGTTTTGATTCGCAGAACTCGGCTTCGTGGACTATGACCTCTGTAACATAAACTGTGCTTAATTTTTCCCTGCCGAGTAGTGTAGTTATACTGCCAATCGATTAAATCGCCTTGTGGAGCGTTACAACGCTATTTTTGGTTTTAACTCCTTTTTCCACTGATTAAAATAATACTGCTTCATCTTTTCAGGGTTTTTATCTCGCCATGCTTTCTGTAACGCATAGATATGCTGCCTGTGTGCTTTCATATACTTTCTTTGATATTCTTTATATTGTTCCCTGTGAGTTTCCCGATAGTTTTTTAAATACTCTCTCCGGAGTTCTGTCATTTCGTCCTCCCTTTCTTGAAATCATTATAGAATTTGCGGACCCTTACCGTCCATCTGCGTATCTGGCGTTCGTGAAACAAAAACAGGATCATTATAAATAAAAGTATCTCTCCGAGTAAAAGGAATATGTCAGTCATGCCATCCACCCGACATGAAGAAACATTACAAATATCTTTATCCATAGCAGACCCATTGCAGCAGGTTTAAGCCATTTGAATTTCTGCTTTGATATGAATATCAGGATCAATCCGACTGCGACAATTATCAGGATAACCCCGATCAGCGGATCCCACGAAAACAGTTTAACCAACAGCGGATTGCCTTCGGTGATCTGATTGCTTGTTACTCCCCATAAGGTCAATAGACAATCAAATAATGTCAGGATAAATATAAATATATAGATCATTTCTTTCGTATATCTTTCAGCACGTTCAATACTTCCTCGTGCAGTTCAAGCGACACTTTGTTGACGGTCTTGTTGTATTCTTTCATTTCCCTATGTTCTTTTCTGCCAATTATATTAAATACTAAATTCGACAGAAACATCAGCAGAAGAACTAAAAACAGCAGTGATAAAATTATGTTTAGATAGATCATATCGGCTCCTTTCCCTTACGCTTTTCTTGCTATTTCGTGTGCCCAGTCATTCAGGTCTTTTCTGGATGTAAACGCCAGAGGTAAATATTTAAGGGCGTATTCCTTGAATCGCCTGAATGTCTGCTTTTTCTTTACCCTGTGTTTCATAAGGCTCCTTTCAAAATTGTGCGGGGCAGGGATTCGCACCCTGCATGAACCGCCAGACTAACGGTTCTCGTCAAATTTGGGGCGTTTGCTAAACCCGTTCCGGCTATCTACACCGTGGCCTGTTTTCTGTGCCAGGTTAACAATGGTACAGAACTTACTATGCGTCTACATTTTTTCCGCCACCCGCACAAAAGTTATTTACTCTCCGGCAACCGCCAGTAGTTCCAACGATATGAACGGTTCTCGGCTGTCCATTTGGTACATCCATTTTCCCATGCCCATACTTTTCCGTCTTCGTACTTTGCAAAGTGTCTCGGATTCCAATCATCCGCATCCCCCGTTTCGCTCACTTCAATCGGGTCGTCTACCTTGAGCTTGGTCGGATCTTGAATAAGCTGAAAATCAAAATCAGCAGCATTTAAAAGTATATCATATAATCCCCAAGATGCACCGGTCTTATCTTCTATT
>JBAZHB010000161.1:0-2857 GCA_041652535.1 Candidatus Babeliales bacterium | reverse complement strand
CAAACCAAATAAATATAAATGCGAAGATTGCGCCAACAAGCACACAGGCTTTTGCGACAGCTGTACAGTTTTACATATTGCAGGAAGCTTACCATCAAATTTTTGCCCGAAGGAGGTTGACGGCGCCAACAAAAAACATATGGAGGCAAGCAAGGCATGAAAAAAGTAATCATGGAAGTAAAAGTAAAATACTCGTTCAACGGAAAAGTATTCTATAACTCAGCAGTCATAGACCTGCCTGCAAATTATATTGATACAAGGGATTTTCTTGACTGTCTAGAAAACCCATGCAAGGCTGAAGTGGCAGCAGAAATGTTGCGCTTTAAGGCTGTGGAGGAATAATTATGCTATACAAAGAAACCAAAAGTAGGACGGAGGGAACGGCATGGATTGGATAGTTTGCATACTAATTATAGCGTCTATGGCTCTTGTAGCTGCGGACGTTGAACGAAGCGAGAGGTGTAGAGAACGCGAATATAAAGAGGAACAGAACGTTGCAAAACGGCAATTAGAGGCGCAAATTAAAAGAGTATGTGACGAATATCAGCAACGTCAAGAGAAATTTGAAAAGGAAATGGCTGAGTGTAGAAGAAAAAGAGAAGAAGAATTGAGAAAGTGCGGGAGGTAATCGATGCCAACAAAGGAACAGATTGAGCAGATAATCAAAGCATTACAGAAAATACTTAGGATTCAAGATTGGGACATATCTTTTAAGTATGTGCCGGAAGCGGAGGCGCGAGACTTGTACGGCGAAAATTGTTCCGGTGGGAATTTACGCTATAGAGATCGTGCTGAATCACAAATCATAATCAATGCCGATAATTCGAGAATCAAAAATATACCGGATTATTGGTATCACACATTAGTACATGAGATTTATCATATCGTTACGGATGATTTTATCTATATTATAGACGATATTATGCCGCACGTAAGAGATGAATATGTCAGAAAAGAGTTGAATGAAACAAAGAACATAAAATATGAACATCTTGTAAATAGGCTGGCACAGGGCTTTGTGAACGCTTACCCTGTATCAAACTTCGACCACATATTGAAGCCGGTAAAGCCATGCACAACTGCCGAAATGGTTGAAATGGTATCTGGTATGACACCGATTATGAAAGGCGTTTAGGAGGCAGTATGCAGCTTCAAGAGATAAGGTGCCCTCACTGCAATAAATTTGTCTGTGAATCGTCCGGTGAAGTTAAGCGTAAGTGCGAACGGTGTAAAAAGGACATTCATGCACAAGTTACCCCTATTGGAGTTATATACATTGGCAAAGATATGCCACCGAATGAGATAGCTTTTGTGAACGCAGGGAAGGTAACTAAATTCGTGATAAAATGAAAGTAATTAAATAAACAAATTATTGCGTCTCAAGCAGACCGATTCAGTAGAAATACTGTCTCGGTCTTTTTCTTTATAAGGAGGTATATACATGAAGAACCCGTTTAGCAAGAAGAAGAAGGAAGAACCCAAAACATCCCCGCACAATACGCAGAAGGAAAACGACCTGCTTTGCAAGATTGACAATGCGCAGGTATATGCGGAGGGCGGCGTTCGGCCTGCAATCGAAACGAACTGGGAAGATGAATACAAAATGAAGCAGGGCGGCGGCAAACAGTGGGACACCACAAAGGGCTTGCGGAACGCACAGGGCAAGCGGCGTAACTTCAACAGCGAGGATAACTTTGTTCTTCCTATGATACGTAATATGCTGGCTCCCTTCTCCGTAGCTCCGACAGTCGAAATAACCGGCACAGAACCGACAGACGACGAAGCAGCCCAAACGCTGAATGACCTTGTACCGCACATACTGAACCAGAATAAATTTGGCGAAGAGTGGTTAGAGGGCGTTGAACAGTTCGTCAGTTACGGTCCTATTATCGGATGCGTGGAGTATGACCAGCACTGGATAGGCGGCAGGGGCCCGGATAAATGGGTTGGTGAAATAAAGGTTGGATTTGTTGATAAGGGTGAATTTTACCCCGATCCTGCCATACTGAACCTAAAGAAGCGGTTGCAGGATTGCTCGTATATCAACATCAAGCAGCGCAAGAAGCTTGACTGGTTTAAGGAGATATGGCCTGGGAAGGGACAATACGTAATAGAAGATACCGAAGATGTGCCGAAAGGACAGGAGGAAGAAGGACAGGATCCGAAACAAGCTACATTGATAAAGCACTTCCACAAGGGAACGCCTTATTTTATTCCGGATGAATGGAAGGAAATATTTCTTGAGAAGGCAAGAATAGCAGAGGAAGAAGCTAATCTTCCTTACTATGCAAAGGATTTAAGGGATATGGCGGCAGGAACCCTGAAAGGTGTACATTGCGCCTACAAGGCAAATACAGTGTTCCTGGACTACATCCCCTACATATATGACGATGGACTTTACCCATTTGTTTACAGGGTATTGTACGCCGACGAGAAGCAACCTTACGGCATGGGTGAAATCCGCAATGTTGTTATACCGCAGATACTTCATAATAAAGCTGATGAAATAGAGCTTGGCGCAATGCTCGGACAGGGACTCGGCGGGGCGTACTATAACGAGGGTGCGCTGTCAACTGCTCAAAAAGAAGAGCTTATGGACACTCTGGCAAAGGCGAACGCATGGCATGAGGTCAGGGATATACACGGAATTCAGGAGAAGAAGGCCGTACAGGTGCCGGCTAACATTATTGCGTACAAGAACGGCAAGAAGGATGTTATAGACCTTATCACAGGCAACACCGCTATAGTACAGGGCTTGTCCATAGGCGCGAATGTGCCGTATAAGACAGTCGCAGAACTCGGCGCGAGGGCGGATGCCAACACAAGGCGAAAGGCGAAGATACTTGAGGGCTTTATG
>JBAZHB010000160.1:0-2860 GCA_041652535.1 Candidatus Babeliales bacterium | reverse complement strand
CGGTGAAGTGTACCCCTGCAAACCAGATATATTCGCCAAAACCTATGAACCTGTGGAGGATAAATGATATGGCTTTAAGAGTAAGAAAAAACGGCAGAATTTTATGTGCTGCCAAAAGTAAACCGATGGACGGAGACTTGTACATAGACGATGCCATACACAGCTGGTTAACAAGATGTACGAATATTTCCATAGACGTTATTGAATCATTGGGTGAAGATGAAAACGGTGAAGAAGAGTGGAGAGTGAAGGAACATGATTAAGCGTACATCAAAAGGTTACCAGGTCAAATCCGAGTCCGGCAAGAACCTGTCAAAGCCTAGCCTTACTAAGGCAGAGGCGGATAAGCGGCTGGCACAGGTGGAGGCTTTCAAGCACATGAAGAAGAAAAGGTGACGTCATGAGACTACTCATTATCTATCTTGTTCTGCTCATCCTGTTTCTGCTGTTCAACTACGGGGCGCATAAAGGCGATCCGGAGGATTGAAGGGAGGTGAAAAAGTGTATATAGAAATATGGAAAATAGTACTTACATGTGTGGCTTCGTTTTTAGCGGGCATATGCATAGGTGTCGTAATTGCAAGTAATCAAAATTAATTTTATTTAAAGGAGAATAGCCATGTATAACATCCCTTTATCCCGTCCATCCTACCTTCCCTACATAGACGAGGTACTATCCGCCACCGAAAAGGTACTGCGTTCTGGCAATATCGCGCAAGGCGAAACTGTAGTAGAATTTGAACAGCGTATAGCAAACTACTGTGGCACAAAGTACGCAGTTGCAGTATCATCCGGTACGGCCGGACTGTTTCTTTGCCTTAAAGCTGTAGGCATAGGGCAGGGTGACGAGGTTATAACGACACCGTACACTTTTATTGCTACAGTATTCGCTATTCAGATGGCAGGAGCCAAACCGGTATTCTGCGATGTTGACAGACGGACCTACAACATTGACTTTAATAGCTTAAAAATTAGCACGGAAAGGCTCGGAAAAATTAAAGCATACATGCCGGTGGACATACTAGGGTTGCCGGTAGATGCCAGCGATTTCAATTTATGCATGCCTATCATCCTTGATTCGTGCGAGAGTCTTGGCAATCATCCCGACAGACCGTTTACGGCGCAGGTGTTCGGGTTGTATCCTAACAAAACCATTACAACCGGTGAGGGCGGTGTAATCTGTACGGATAATAAAAAAATAACCGACTATTGCAAAGCATACCGTAATCAAGGGCGCAAGCCGGACGATACATGGCTCGATTCAAGCCAGGAGGGTTTCAACTTCCGCATGACTGACCTGCAAGCGGCAATAGGCATAGTACAGATGAATCACATAGATGAAATAATACACAGGCGAAAACAGGTTATACAGCGTTACAACGACAATGGAATATATTTGAGTCAGAGGATTGATACCGACAAGTACAATCCTTTTATTTTTGTTATCGAATGTGACAATCGCGATAAAGTGATGCAGTATTTGTTGTCTCATGGCGTGGAATGCCGCGCATATTTTCCTGTCGTTCATCTGATGAAATGTATGTCGGGGTATAAACAGGGCGATTTTCCTGTAGCGGAAGAAATAGCAAGCAGGACCCTAGCGCTGCCGTTTTGGAGTGATATGTCGGAAGATGAAATAATCGAGGTATGCAGAGTGTTGAAGGAGGCTACAAAACCATGAAAAGAAGAATAACCGTTGAACAGCTTTCAGAGTTGGCAGACGAACAGAGACAAAGGTTAAGAGAATGGTGGAAACCACAAGAAGGTGATTTAGTATATCGCACAGATGTAGAAAGAACTGCTATTTATCACCATATTGGAACTCAAGGATTGTGGTTAATTAATTGCAGAAATACTATCGATCCTTCGGACGAAGAATTGCATGTTACCAATAAAGCAAATTGTTTACCTCTGCTCGACATCGGCCAAATGATTGGACTGCTATATGCGACATATGAGTCTGATTGCCATTTGGGATATGCAAACTTTGCAAAATATTTTAATAATGGGGCTGGCATAACTGGCTGGTGTGGATATTATGTTGATGGCTTTTATAGTGACCTTTGCGACGCTTTGTGGGAGGCGGTGAAGGAGGCATTATGAAAACAAATAAAATAGACGCAGATGATCTTGTCTTAATACTTCATGATGATTTGCCAAAGAGCAGCGGACACAACAAGGAAGGCAGAGTTGGCATGGTAAGCTATCTTACTAATGATAAAGATTATCCATACAATGTGAGATTTGAAACTGTTGGCACGACGCAGAACTATTTCAAAGCGAGTCATTTAAAAGTAATTTCTAAAAAAGAATATGAGCAGGAATGCAAACTGTTTGAAGATTTCTACCATCACAAATATAGATATGATGAATGGCGGAAAATTGTATTGAAAGGGATAAAGCCATGATACAAAGGTATGATTTTGACATAGTAAACGGTGGCTATGAGGAAAGCGATACTGGCGAATGGGTAAAGTGGGAAGACATAAAGCAACTTGTGCTAATAAATGAAGCATTAAATATATGTGCAAAATTACCTGAAAATTATGATTTTTTTCAAAAACCTATTGATATAAAGGAGTTTTTAAAGGAGATAAAACTATGAAGCGTATTTGTGTTATAACAACATCACGGGCAGACTACGGATATTTATACTGGATTATGAAAGACATACAGGCAAAAGACAATTGCGAAGGCGACGGAAGTATGGAATTATCTGTAATATGCCCGCTAAATCATCAAGCATGGGATAATATAGTGGATGAATTTAGGTTTATATATCCAACAGAGCCTATAAACAGCATAGCGGACTATGGAAGATTTTATTCAGAATGCTTAAACTTGTTTCAAAGATCATATA
>JBAZHB010000159.1:0-2866 GCA_041652535.1 Candidatus Babeliales bacterium | reverse complement strand
TGATTCATCTCTATCAAAAACGGTTTCAATTTTTGGGTATTCAGTTGACATTTAATCACCTGTTACTACTACTATCTGCACGCTTTATAAAGGTTACTATTTCATTCTACCTTATATTGTTGAAGGTAAAGGAAATGTACACCTTTATAGTTGAGACAGCGGTTCATACTACAATATAACGATTGCAGAATTAAAAGATAGTGGAAAATGCAGGGCGCAACCAAGATTCTGCAGCCGAACCATTTGAAACCGATGCGCGTGGCAGATGCACAAGTAGACAGGATTGGCATCTTTTACCCCATATCACGGCCAGAGGTCAGTCAAAGTTTCAGATTCGTGTTTCTGCATCCTGATTGCTTCGCTTATGCCCTTGCGGGTGCCCTTAACATTCATCTATTGAAAGTTACAGCGAAGTTGTCAAGTCGAGCCGAAAGGGGATATAGACGTTGGATACGTTGCGCGTATTACTCAGACTATCCCACGCCAATCCAGATACTTGCTATTCTGAGTTTCAACGTCAAGTGCAGGTGTGTTTTGAACGATCCAGAGCGTCGGTTCATCCCTGTCGGCTCAACTGTGACTTGGAAATTGTCATCGGTCGGCAAAGAAATACTAAAGTAGAGAGCGCTAAGTTAGCTATCTTTCACCGACCGAGTGACTTGGAAGTGCCAACTTTTACGTTAAGCTGTGATCGGCTCAACAATGGAGTTGGCGAACCACTTTTGTTTGGAAGAGAGGTGCTATATCTTGGGCTTCTATATACATTGATTCACTTTCGGGAACCACTCGGCAGTCCAGTCGTTTGACCTACTGCGTGAGAGATAGTAGTAGTAACAGCCAAATATAAACTTTACTCAACGCTTGTATTCACGCAAACACATTCTTGGCCAAGAGCGCAGTCGCCGCATGGATCAATAAAGCCGTGCTTGACGCCGTAATCGTAGAGTCCCTCAAGCAACTCTAAAGCTGCCTGTTTAGCAATTTTATGTTGATTTTTCATTTCAGCAATTTCCCATCGATTATAAGCTGATTTTTCACCACCGCAATATTTAGGAATCAATGCGCAATAATTGCATGATTGTGTTTTATCAGCATTCATAGCATCGCAAAAACCACAATAAATATAATTGCCTTCATTATTAACGCATGGCAAACCAAGCATTAATTTTATCCACCTGTCCACCGTGTTTTCAAACTGTTCCTTCGTTACTGGAATCTCATATGACTGTTCAGACAATTCAAATTACCTACTTAAAGATGATAGTAATAGTAGTAGCATATAAACTTTACTGCGAAAACAAGATAACCTTTAAATAAACAGTTTTCTACTACTAATAGTAGTAATATTAGTATGAATAGTAACAAAAAGGGAGATGAACAAATATGATTAATTGCAACATCCAGGCAACAATCGTGGAAGTCCTAAGTGACGTTGGCAACCGAGTGTACAAGCTCAAATTTGACGCGCCAATAGGCAAAAGCGCATGCGCCCATTTAAACCTTGAAGGACACGAAGACCAAAAAGCCTTCTATTTGTGCACCGAAATAAACAACACCGTAGATGTTGTAGTGCACAACTGCAGCGACCTCGACAGCGACGTTTACTACGCTTGGCAACCCCGCCTGTCAGTTAAGCCAAGCGCTTGCCCACGATGCAAAACACGCATTGACATAGTCAGAACACCACTACGTTAACTGCGCCAAAAACATTTTTAATCAATTTTCTAATTTAAAGAGCGTTTCCAAGTTTTCAACCATGCAAACATGTCAGCGTAAGCTTTATATGTGCAACCACTACTACTATTACTATGATAGGCGAATGGCGTTGGCACATTTAAACAATGACAAAACAAATAATCACCTGTGGATTCTTAACAGGCAAATCACGCAGGACAAGCTTGACGATGCAATAAATCGGGTTCTCGAAGCCAAAAAATCAATTCGAAAACGCAACAAAACTTAATTTAAACACTATAAAAGCATACGTGCACAAATGTATATCGCAAACACTAATATACAAGAATGGTTCAAATAAGACTTAAAGCCCAAAAAACCTATCCAACCCTTGCACGGTGTATCCCCCTATGAAACTCCAAAAAGCCCTCGAAACCATAATAGACATTAACAGCAGGTTACTCAAAAACAGGCTGCCGCCAAGCGACGACTTGCTTGTATTGCAGGCGCAGGAGATCGCTATTGAAGCTCATGACCAAATCTTAAACGGCGTCCCCTGTTAAAACACGGGACACCCACACTTCTTTTTTTAGCTTCCCCTGTTAAGTACACGATTCAACCTTGTTTTCCAAAAACAGGCATTTTCTAAGGCGTTCCGCAACCCTTATAAACTACTGTTACTACTATCACTACCATCAAGGTGAAGATGGATTTGAACTCCGTAGCCAAAAAAGAATATGTTGAACGTGAAATCAAAAAGTTCTCTGGAAGACTTAAATGGATATTAGAAAATGGATTCGTTATCAACAAGTACGATGAAATAGTTGATAATCCATCCATATTAGAGAATGATGAAATCAGGTTGAATTTTTTATTAACCCCAATGGTTACTAAAAAGGTGAACGTCCATGACTAACCCAATCTTAGGTTGCCCGAAATGCGGCATCTCTTTTACTCCAAAACTGCCACAGCAAATGGATCATGCCAAAAAGGAATTGGCAACCCATGAACAAAGTTGCATCGGCAAAAAGACCCTGCAAAGCCACAACACAGCTTCAACAACATACAAGCATGGCCACGCTGTAGCGACAACGGTGATTCTACAATGAGAACACTAAGAGTCCGCAACGCAACAATTTTAGCTAACCTCAATGGCAGAGAAATTGACTTTGAAATTAGAACTACCAAAGAT
>JBAZHB010000158.1:0-2957 GCA_041652535.1 Candidatus Babeliales bacterium | reverse complement strand
ATTTAAAAGCCAATTTTATCTTAATACATAAAAAAGGAAAGTGATAATTTTGAACAAGAAAGCGTTAGCGGTCATAAGCACAATCATACTGGCCATGTCAGTTACAGGCACGTATGCTTACACGAACATTTACAGTATAAATGACGCTGAAGTGCAAGTTTCTAACTCAACCGTTACTGTTAATAATAGCACAATCATTTTTGGTGAAAACAATACGTTCCCGAATTTGTCCGACGACGTTCAATCTGAATCAACACCCGCATTAACTCCGACGTCTGCACCAACATTTATTACAACACCAACTCCAACGCCGACTTCTAAACCAGACATACAGTTAATTGTGTATGAATTTATTGTTAAAAACGATTACAACTTGACGGATCGAGCTAACCGATATTTCGTTTGGGACAGTCTTGATTATCAGACTTACGCTATTATTTGGGATATCGAAAAAAACTGGGTTCAAGCAGCCTACTTTAAACAACCATCAACCCAAATAATCAATAACATGTTTATATTAAACGGTAATACTACTATTAGAAGCTACGATTATATTGTAACAAGAAATATTGCCGACGTATGGATGTTTAAAACACAGTATCCCGATGTGCCCATGCTTGCAGGCAGCGGTTTGCCAAGTTATAATGAAACGAATTTTTCTCGTTAAATAAAAATATCAAAATTACTTATTATTTATTTTCCACATGACCCTTAACCTCATTAGCCGACAATTCGCGTTTAAAAACTATGATGTTATGTGGCACATCAATTGCGAGAACATTGAAGTCTCTTGCGTGTGGCACGCCTTGTTCTGCCAAGAATATTTTAGCAGCTTCAATGGCGTATTCCATTGTTATTTCGTGGGTTAAGTAAAGTTTAGTTTCTTGAGGTTTATTTTCAGTCATTCTTAATTCTTCCATTTAAACTGTTGCTATCCAGTTGAAAGCAATGCTTATGTTTGTGGGAGCAGCGCTATCCGTGGAGCCTGAAACTGTGTGTGTGTGACTGCCATCTGTAGATGTTGAAACGGTAGCTAAATCGTGCTTATGGCTTGCTGTAGATTGGCCAACCGTAAAACTGTAACCGTGACTATGGCTTGAACCGCCGCCAGTATTAAGCGAGGCATGCGGGCCGTAACTTGCAGTTGCCACGGTAAGTCCGCATGTTTGTCCGCCAAGTCCCAAGTTGTGGAAATACAGGTAGTCTGGCGTGGCGGCGTATTGACCACTACCTAACGTTCCGAAAGCGTGCGTGTGACTGCTTTCATCTGAAATGGTGCCAGAGAAACCATGCCCATGAGCTACGTCTTGATAATCTGTGTCGCCCTGCACATCATGGTCGTGACTGCCATCTGCTGCTGCAGTTCCACCTACGTTGTGGCTGTGGCTACTAACAAGAGTTGTTTTGACGCTGAATCCAGCAGAATTTTGCGCGGTGATTACTATGCTTATGTGTCTGCTACTGGCATCTACTACCGTGCATGTGATTGATGGCGTAGTGCCGAAGGCTGACGCGAAGCTAACAGTTGCGACTCCGCTTGCATTAGTTGAACTTGAGCCGCATTTAATTCCTGAACTGGTGCCAATTATTGAGCCTGTAACCTGCAAGTCGCCATTAACCACCATCTTGTAACCCGCATTCAAATTAACAGGTAAATCGGCCGCCGTAATCGTGTTTATAGCGTTAACATACAAATTGTTTGAAATTGTGACATTGCCTATGTGGGCGTACAGGCTGATTACGTCGTTCCACGGATAAGTTGTTGACCCTAAATCTTTGCTTGCGCCAATCGGCAAAATGTGTCCTTTAGCGGTGATTTCAGCGCATCTTAAACCAGATAGCACCGCGTCTAAATCCCATGATTCACCCGCAATGGTTGAGCCTTTAGTGATTGCCACATAGCTTGAAGCGCCAGTAAGGTTGATTCTTGAAGGGTCACTCATGTGTTCAAATCTGTCAGCGATTTGGACGCATCCGCCGCCTGTGACGCCTGGCGCGCTTGCTGTGCCAATGAATCCGCCGTAGCTCATGACGTCTTTATGGCAGAGTATGCCTTCGCTGATTTCGAGGAACGGGTTGTATATGCCTGGAAACGCGGGGTCTTCAAGCATAACTACGTTTAACTCGATGAAGTCGCCGTCAACGTCGGCGGGGTCTTTCATCGTGAGCTTCTTTGTTATCGTAAAATAGTCGATGAAGGACGGAAACGTTGATGAAGACGAGCCTGTTTTCGCGAGTGAAACGTAGTTGCCCACGATTTCATTTGCGGTGTGCCTATGCGGTTCCACATGCTTGCGGTGCGACAGTGCCATGTTTAGCCGACTCCCGACGCTACTGCTTTAATTCGGTTTTGACGTGCAAAACTGTCGTAAGGCGAATCCGTGACGACTTCAACGTTCACGTTTGAAGTCTTGTTTTGGTTTAAAGCCTGGTTAGTTTGCGACAGCGAGTAAGCCGCGACGCCTGCTCCGACGGCTAATGAAGCGATGCCAACTATAGTTAACGCTTTAGCCACGGTCATGGTTGCTATGAAAGTGCGGAGCGTGCCAATCACCGCGTTGATGCTTGGGATAGCCTGCGCGAAGCTTATGCCCATGCTAACCATTTGCAAGCCCATAGAAGCCGTCATGATGTTAACGGATGCCTGCGTGCGTTGAAGGTTGATTTGGGCGTTTTCAAGTTGACGCACCGCATTGCGGTATTCCAGTGTTCCCCGTCCGCCTTCACGGATGACCTTGGTGAGGCGTTCCTGTGCGCCTTCAACGTTGTTGGCGGCGCTTTCCAGTTGCATCATGCTGCTTGTGAGCATGCTTACATAAAACATTCCCATTTGGACGCCGAAAAGCGCGCCGCGCATTGACATTAGTTGGCTGTTAACGTTGCTTATGGACTGCCCCATTTTGGGGAAATTGCCCATTGCGCCTGTTGAAACGCTTGAGTTGAGTCCCTGAAAGTCT
>JBAZHB010000157.1:0-3006 GCA_041652535.1 Candidatus Babeliales bacterium | reverse complement strand
GTCATAAGCGATTGCGCTGGCTTGCTCCTGTGTTTTGTCGGGGTCTTCTTTAAGGATGGCTTGGATGCATCGTTCGATGAATTCGGTTTTGGATTCGTTTTCTTGGGGTTTGGGAATTGGCATTCTATCAATCCTGTGATGATAGTAGTAACAGTGTATCTTCTTTAAGAATATATCCTACTACTATTACTACTACTATCAAGCAAACGTTTAAATAGCAAACTGTTACTACTACTATTAACTAATGGCTGATTAGGCTACTTTGAAAAACAGGATGATTAGAATGGTTGAATCCGAAAGTAAAGTTTCAAAACTAAATAATTTTGGTGGCGCGGTACGAGAACGCCAGGACAAGCGGGTTAAACAGACGGGCACAAGCATCGGAGTTTCGTTAAGCATAGAGCTTGACGTTTTAAATACTTGCATGAAGAAACCGCATGGCGACCGAAGCAAAACAATCGTTTATTATATAATTGCTGGACTCAAAAGTGAGGGATTAATTCAATGAGTGTAGAGAAAACTTTGCATAAATGCAGTCCACTCAAGTGCAAGACGTTTTTCCGTTTATTCGACAAGTTTTACGATAGGTTGCCAGTGGACAGGTTCGTCGTGAATTGCCCGTATCGTGCCAAAAGCATGGTTTGCGGCAACGACAAAGAAAACTTGTCAGTCACGCTTATCCCAACGATTAAGATCGAGTTGCCAACGCAACAGGAAATCTTGGCCATGCAGCAGTTGCCAGTGCAACTTGCAAGTTACTTTGCCAAATATGGGGTGAAACCGTAATGAAAGAAATTGAACTTTTAAAGAGCACTGAAAAAGGCGGCTTAACTGTTCTTGGCGTTCCAGTTGTTAAAAGTAAAGGTGCAACGTTGCACATCAAGATTGGTGGCGTAGACATCATTGAGAATCTTCAAGCACCCGAAATTAGCGTTGTTCTACGTGAGGATGAATAATAATGCCGCACCGCTACATTGATGAATCCGCGCAACAAGTTAAGCAGGATGTGCCGTTTGAAGTTTCTGAAATGCGCGACAACAGCATCAAGGTTGAACGGCAAAAGTTGGTTGCTCCGTCTTATCTTGGTTGGCAAGGTGTACCGCGTAAACTTTACGGTGGTGGAGACGCTTATGATTATTTGGAGTCTCGCAGAATCAGTTTGACGCCTACGCCAAGATTGTGTATTCAGCGGTTGAAGCTTGACGTTGGCGGCACCGATTGGGAGATTGTGCCACTCTGTGAGGAAGGCAAAGACAAGCCCACCGACGAAGCAATTGAGCATGCACGCCAAATCTTTAATTGGCTCTATTTCCGTCCCAATTGCAACGGCGAGCCGTTTACGCAAATCATGTATCAGCTTGTTGACGACATCCTCACTCACGACGCTGGTGTTTTGACGAAACTTTATGGCAGCCACGGCAGTAAGCGTCTTGTCGAGATTCAAGCCCGTGATGGCGCATTGTTCACTAAAGACATTGACGAGTACAACCGTCTTGGCGTAAAGTATCCAAGTGTCCAAATGGGAACTGGTCGCCGTGAAAACATGCGTGTGGGCTACTGGTACAACTTGAATACTGAGCCTAAAATAGCTTATGAACCTCACGAAATCGTGTACATCATGCATGATCCCCGCACTGACATTCGTTATGGCACAAGCAAGATGCAGGTGTTGAAAAGCCTAATTTACAGTTTGATGTACAGTGAGGAATACTACTATAAATACTGGGAAGAAGGCGCAAATAACCCGTCAATCATCAGCCCCGACATTACAAGTTCAAGCGGCAGCGCCAATATTTTAGCTGAAAACGAGTATAAACGTTTCAAGGAAGCATTCAAAGACCAATTGCAGTCTTACATGAAAAATTTAGTGTCGCCATCAAAAACACAAATTAATCCATTATCTGACCCTAAAGCGCTTGGTTGGCTTGAAACCGAAGACAGCTACCGTCATCTCGTAGTTGCCTTGTTTAATGAAACACCCGCTATTCTTGGTTGGACAAAAGACATCCACAAAGCCACTGACGAGTCGCAAAAATCAATTTACATCCAGAAGGGTCTTTGGCCACTACTCAGCACTATCCAATGGTATATGAACACGCAAGTAGTCGCGGATTGGTTCTGGACTGAAGATAAGGAACGCAACGTTTTCGCGCACGGGCACCAGGGCAGGTTTGCAGGCAAAAAGATGGACTGCATGTTCCGTTTCAAGCTGTACGACCCGATTGGCGAGAAACTGCAATTGGACATTGACGAGCAGCGTCTAAAGAATGGCTTATCAACAATCAACAATGTGCTTCGTGAGCAGCATCGTGCAACTGTTAATTGGGGCGACATTAGCCCGCTGTTCCTGTTTAACGTGCAACAGTGGGGTCAATCGTACGCTGGCGGCAGCATGGAAGCCAACGTGTTCCGCGACTTAACAGGTGTTGAACCAATGATGAAGCAACTGATTCAAGCAACCGCGCCGAAGCCTAAAGATGAAAATAGTAATGTTGACGGCGACATCGTGGAAGCGTTTAACAAGTCAAGAGCCAACAATCCAGCGAGAACCTTTGGTAGCTACAATATTAACGCGTTTGATTTGCCAACGACTATCCGTTCATCCCCTCGTTTTGGGCGCAACAGTTACCCGCAGCATAAGGCGGTTGAATAATGGACAACGATAAAACCTTGAGGGAACTGCTTCTTGAACGGTTCCCTTATATTACACCCGTGCAGTTGCAGGGCACAATTGATTGTGCAGAAAAGTTTCTTAAACAGTTTATTTTGGATAATTCGGGCGACTACGTGATTGAGCGAATTGCAAAAAGGTTGGGCGCATAAGCATGACTGAACCCCGCTTTAAACTGCTTCGTGGAATCCGCCGCAATGCTGTCGCTGAAATCAAGAAGGCTTTGCCCGAAGATGCCGTGGTGTTGTCTGCTGTTTCGCAGTCTAACTTGCCAGGCGCAATCGCTGTGGTGTACACTGTGCCCGATAAGAAACCATCCAAGACTCGCAAGCCAT
>JBAZHB010000156.1:0-3034 GCA_041652535.1 Candidatus Babeliales bacterium | reverse complement strand
TGTAATATCAACGGTATCACCAGTAACACTAATGTTTGCAGTACTCTGCGTTGGATCACCTATGATGATGTTTATGACTGGTTTATTGGAGCTATTATTGCCTAATAATGCTTGCTCTTTATCGACTAATATGCCGTATCCCATGAACTTCTGCGTGGGTTGCATCTTTTTTATGTCATCGTCAGTGATAGCATTTAATAACCTATCCTGAACGCCTCTAATTAATGTTATTCTGTGTTCTGTATAATCCTTAATCTCATCATTCTGTAATTTATATCTTGATAATATTCTTGATATTGTTGATCTTTCTAACCCCACTATATTGCCAATCTCAGACTGAGATAAATCACTATTAGCCATACGTGCAACTTTATCCAATATCTCGGGAGTTACTTGTTTGGGTAGTTTGCGCCGTGTTTGCGTGTTTGTCTGTTCTATATTAATATCCATATACGTTGTCCATACCGCTATTTATCAGATAAGTAACAGTATGATCCCCTTGCCCCCAAAACATCCCACCATAAGCGCTCATGTACAATTCAAGGTCAATCATTCTATAAATACCCATACTGTATTTGATCTTTTGCCATTCTCTATCGATATATTCCATTGTTGTGTTTTTAGGTCTTCTACGTTCTATCCAGTCAGTGAGTATATTTCTCTGTTCTTCGTGCTCTATAACTTTCAAGAGCTTTCCATTTTTATCGTATACTTTGCAGGGTGCTCTCCTGATGGTTTCCGGTAGTAGCCCCTGCTTAGTCGCTGTCGCTAACCGCAAGGAATTGCAACTTGTCTTTTCCTTCGTTCCCATCTATATATAGGGAATTTTCGCCAAAAATATAGTAAGTGTTTGATATTGTTATATTCTGTTGTCGCCAAGGTGGGTTTATTTTCGTGGATTAAATAACCTGTAAAAATAGTCTTTCTTGAGTTTGAGCAGACGCATAATATCTGCTATTTTGATATTAAAATATAATAGAGCACAGGTACATTTCCTGATTAAATCCTTTTCTGCAAAACAAGGCATATCTACTATTTTATTGTGCCAGTCGGAGTATATATCTGCTTTCACTGCTGATATTTCTGCAAGAGCATCCTTATAATCAAGCACTTCACATTCCTGGTGCTCGTGAAACAATTCTACTATTTCATTGTCTGAGGGTGCTCTTGTTTTTGATACTCGTGATCCTATTGCTTGTGCCAATCCATCTTCGATCAGTGGTTCGACGCTTGGATCGTTACCATCGGCAAGTTTCTCAACATAGATACAAGGTCCTGGCCTTTGACAATTCCCCTTATTATCCCGCTTAGGACATTTACCACAATCTTGTATTGTTATCTTTACCATCAATACCCCCTTGATTTAGAATAGTTGTATAATACAACAATTGTGTATCACAACTAATTATTGATGTCAACACTTTTTAACTCTTCTCTCCACCTCCATACCATATTGACAGGAACCTTGAGCAATTCTGCAACATCCTTGATCGTGATAACTGCGGTTATGACCTGAACCTGACCGATAAGCGCCACCGCTTTCTGCTTTTCTTTAATAGTCCATACCCTTCTGTTTTTCTTTGTATGTTTACTTTGCATTGCTTACCTCGCTATTTTATCTCTGTAGCTATTCTAAAATGTCTATGTAGCCAATCGTACAGGTAATGGTATAAAAATGCATGAGCGTGGCTTGAGCGTGAAATGAAGGGCATTATCACAAGTCCTCAACAATGATATATACAGTTGCCTTGTCGCTATATTTCTTTTCGGCTTCTGTGAAACAAACCTGGCTATCATCGTACCAGAGTATGCCCTTGAGAGAATCCTTAACGGCCTTGACCATGTTGTCAAGATCCGGCTTCTTCGTGTGTGCCGAGCTTGCATATTGCGGTTTTATAATCCCCTTGCTGTTGTAGTGTCCCTTCGGTCTCGGTAAATAGAACGACAGCCATATCTTTATCGCCTTCTCTCTGTCGATTAAAACCGGCTTCTGTGCCACAATCTGCGCGGCTATGTTGTCTTTGTACTGTCGGCTATCCTTCGGGTCATACGCGCCTACAAAATTACCTCTTCGAAAGAATTTGGGCCTTCCCTGTGCTTTTGGGATACCGTCATATCTGAATGTCTGTTTCACTCTTCTCCCTCCTTCGCCTCGATCGTTAATGCCACTTAAAATAACCGTAAATCATTATGGCGAACCCCACTGCTAATCCAATAAAACACAATGTAAAAAAGATATATTTAAACAGTTCCATCCAACTCCCTCCTAATGATTTCTACCGCTTCAGCAAAGCGGGGGATGATGATCTTACCATCACAATCCCAATTATTAAAATTAGGACACGCTGGACATATTATTTCCGCATCACCTTCTGCATTGCAGGTCTCATAAAACATTTCCTTGTAATTATCCATAATGAATTGTGCAAGGTTGGTGATGGAAAGTTGAGCATTAAATATTTTAGGGTATACCTTTACATCATATTGTGTTTTTTCAAGATACCTTTTCCATTCCTTTGGAAATTCCCCCTTCATGAAGTCCCTTACTTCTTTTGTGGTTTCACCTTCTGAGGAAGGCGACCAGTGATAAGGCAGTAAATCTTCATTGACAGGAAAAAATACCTTTTTCTTCCCCATCATCGCCGCAAATAATCTGTTGATGAATTCTTGTGTCATGCTTCCTCCCTTACAAAATCGTTGTCTATGTCGGCGCGGGGCTTCTCTTTCTGCATCGCATACCCTGTCTTTTTTGCCAGCGATGTTACGTTGTATTCTTTCTTCTCTCCCAACTCCATGCCCCGTTCAAATTCAATCCATTCGTTCATGCTGATATATTCTACATTCGGCTCTTGGTGTGTTTGTGTGGTATCAATAGCAAAGCGTAATTCACTGTTGACTATTCGCGGCGCATACCAGCCATGCCAGTAGATTGATTTTTTATCGAACCGTTCATAACCACAAATTCTCATGGAATGTCGTTTCTTGTGCCACATATCAACATCAGCCTCGCTGATCTTACCGGACGCAACCGCTT
>JBAZHB010000155.1:0-3090 GCA_041652535.1 Candidatus Babeliales bacterium | reverse complement strand
AAGGCCATATTTGAAAGAATGGGCATGGAAAGTGTTAAATGAAGCCGCCAATCTGAAAGATGTTGAAGCCAAGAAACCTGAGAAGGTTGATAGCCCATTGCTTGAAAAGGCAAAGGAATTAGCGACAGACTGACCACCGTAAGGCATCAGATAGACGAAAAGAGGTGAAAACAATGGAAAAACTACAAACTTCCGAGGTGAGAAAACTAAAAGACGGACATTTTTATATTGGCAATAGGGAAAGGTTTTGCGCTCCGAAAGGCGAGGTAGTCATAACGGAGGTCGAAAATAATCCTTTATGGGGAAAACGTTATAAAATTGAAGGTTATGAAGAATGGTTTGAAGAAAATTGTTTTGAGTAAGGTGATTAACAAATAATTACCTGACCGCCGTAAGGTATCAGATAAAAAATAAGACGAAAGGAGGTAAAAAGATATGAGCGGAATATGTGAATCCGGCAAATGCGAAATATGCGGCAAAGAAGGACCGTTACAAAGAACTTATTTTCACTACAATATAAAGTGCGAATGTCACAGTCCTTGTCATTTTGACCTGGTACGTCATTGCAAGGATTGCGTGCCTGTAAGGCCAAAGGAAACAAAGGTTACTTTATCAACTGATAAGATTTAAAGGAGAAAGGAAGGTAAAATGCGAATATGAGAGTTAAATGGGAGCAGTGGAACGGAAAGAAATTTGAAGGCGAAGTGAAAGAGGTAGACAGCAATGTTCTTCATGTAAAACTCGATGACAGAACTATGGAGGCTGTTGAGATGGATGGTGTTGAAATTGTCAAATAAAGACATGGCAATCAGCCCGCTATACATCAAACTAGCCCAAATCGCCTACGATGCAGTATTGCAGACGATGCAGGAGGGCGAAAAGGAACATGGACCGGATGAGTGGAAGGATAAAAGCATTTTATACCATAAAACTCATGCGCTAGAACATGCAGAATTGGCATATCCAGGATATAACAACGATGAAGATCATATAGCCCACGCCATGACCCGCTGTGCAATGATAAAGTTTTTGGAGGATAAATAATATGGCCTTAAGAGTAAGGTATAACGGCAGAATTTTATGTGCTGCCAAAAGTAAACCGATGGACGGAGATTTGTACATAGATGATGCCATACACAGCTGGTTAACAAGATGCACGAATATTTCTATAAACGTTATTGAATCTTTAGGTGAAGATGAAAACGGCGAAGAGGAATGGAGAGTGAAAGAACATGATTAAGCACACGTCAAAAGGTCATCAGGTCAAGTCAGAATCAGGCAAGAACCTGTCAAAACCGAACCTCACCAAAGCAGAGGCGGAGAAGCGGCTGGCAGAGGTGGAAATGTTCAAGCACATGAAGAAGAAATAAGGTGACATCATGAAACTAATCATTATCTATCTTATCCTGTTCATCCTGGTGCTGCTGTTCAACTATGGCGCACACAAAAATGACCCGGAAGATTGAAGGGAATATAACGAACTGTAGGGGCGGCTTGACTGCCCTAATTTTATTTAAAGGAGAATAACCATGTTCAAGTTTGAAAGCAATCCACATCCCGAAAGTTGGGCACAAAAGACATATGTAGCCAGTTCACCACATAACATCCCTTTGTCCCGTCCCTCCTATTTGCCCTACATAGACGAGGTACTGCAGGCCACAGAAAAGGTACTTCGTTCTGGATTTATCGCACAAGGCGAAGTTGTAGCGGAGTTTGAACAGCGTATAGCAAACTACTGTGGTACAAAGTATGGCATAGCAGTATCATCCGGTACGGCCGGACTGTTTCTGTGCCTTAAAGCTGTAGGCATAGGGCAGGGTGACGAGGTTATAACGACACCGTACACTTTTATCGCTACAGTATTCGCTATTCAGCAAGCAGGAGCCGTTCCGGTATTCTGTGATGTTGACAGGGAAACGTATAATATGGACTTGTCAAAGTTTGGTTGGTATGTTCACAGAAATATCAAAGCTTACATGCCGGTTGATATCTTTGGGTTGCCTTATGACACTTCAAATATAAAAGGGTTCCCCGTGATAGCCGATTCATGCGAGAGTTTGGGCAATCATCCCGAAAGACCATTTACAACGCAGGTGTTCGGGCTGTATCCTAACAAACTTATTACGACAGGCGAGGGCGGTGTAATCTGTACAGATAATAAAAAAATAGCCGACTACTGCAAAGCATACCGCAACCAGGGGCGCAGTCCGGGCGATACGTGGCTGGATTCATCACAGGATGGGTTTAACTATCGCATGACAGACATACAAGCGGCAATAGGTATAGTACAAATGAAACACATTGACGAGATAATACACAGGCGAAAGCGGGTTATACAGCGTTACAACGACAATGGAATATATTTGAGCCAGAGGATTGATACCGACAAGTACAATCCTTTTTTATTTGTCATCGAGTGCGACAACCGTGATAAAGTCATGCAGCATCTGTTATCTCACGGCGTGGAATGCCGCGCATATTTTCCTGCCATTCACCTGATGAAATGTATGTCAGGGTACAAAAAGGGAGATTTCCCCATAGCGGAAGAAATAGCAAGCAGGACATTAGCATTGCCGTTTTGGAGTGACATTTCAGAGAGTGAGATAGAAACTGTGTGTAAAATATTGCGAGAGGTGGTGAAATTAGTCTTATGAATATTGGTTTTAACAACAGAATTCCTTTAAGCCAAACTGTATACGACATTAGATTTGAGTCGTGCCATTACATAACCTGTTTATGGTGTCTTTATCCAATTTTCGCCTTAAAACGATGGCTTCGGTCTGAAAGATTGTGGATATATTACAAACTTAACAAAATTGGCGCGATGAAAACGCAAGAAGGCTTGCAACCTAAATTGTCTAATATCCGGATAATGGAAATATTCAAAAAAAAGAAACCGCAAACTTATCAAAATGTAATTGCTGGATATTTTCTATATGATTCCGATGACAAAAAGGAGAAGTAAAACTATAAAAGCTAAAGTAATCCTATGCAGGGTGTTGAAGGAGGCATTATGAAAACAAATAAAATAAATGCAGACGATCTTGTCTTAATACTTCATGACGATTTACCAAAGGACAGCGGGCACAA
>JBAZHB010000154.1:0-3124 GCA_041652535.1 Candidatus Babeliales bacterium | reverse complement strand
TGAACAAGAGAAGGCCGGAAGAATTGGGGAAGGCGTTGCGCCGGAACTGGAATCAATGAGGCAGGCGAATAAGACTCCCGAATGGCTGGAAGTGGTCGAGAATAAAGAGAACCTTAATAACCCGGCCTTTATGCGGAAAGGCGATATTGGCGTGCTGTCGGAGACATTGACACCCGAAGAAGCCATGATGACGGACACGCTTCGCAATATGAAGATGAAAGACCCATCATCCGTGATGAATGCAACGGTAGAATCTGAACGGGCATTACAGCAGAAGATGTTTGAGGGCAAGACCGCCCCCGTTGGGCTTGAAGACTTGAACCCTGATTTAGCGGCCAAAATGGACAGGTATCTGGCTGGTAAGGAACGCGGGTCAGTCACGCTCGGCATGAATCCCATCCCTCAGATGATGGAGGCATGGACTAAATACATCGGAACGCCGATATGGGATTACGCATGGGAAAAGGCATTGCCGAAGGTGTTGGAAAAGACGGGCAGGCCGGGGAAGGCTATTCTCCGGGCAATGGACCCGGACTACCGTGGCGATCTACAAGGCGCACCGAAATATAATGCGCTGTTGGAGGAAACGAAGACGGCGCAGGCCGTTGGCCGGGAGTACGCCATTGATCTTGGCAACCGCCTGCAAAGGCTTGCCGAAGCGGATCAGATGAAGGTGGGCGAATATCTGCGGGGCGAGCAGGGCGGATTGCCAGACAACATCCGAAGCATAGGCGACGAGGCGAAGAACACGCTTATCAATCTTGGCAAGCAGGCCGTGGATACGGGGCTACTTGGTGATGAAGTGTTTTTCAGAAACATCGGCAAATATATGCCGCGCCTGTATTCGTCAAAGGAATATCCCACTCTATTGCAGAAATGGGGGGAACCGAAGCCGACACGCCTTGACCTCGACCGATTCCAGAAACGCAAGGATATCCCGGCTGAAATCCGTAAGGAAATGGGGGAAATCCTGACTCCCGGATATCCCGTTGCAAAGGGGATCATCCAACTCACGCACGACATTTCGATGGCGAAGATGTTTAAAGGGATTGCCGGGAACCCGGAATGGTTCAGATACGGCAATGCGCCGGAGATTCCGCAAGGGTGGGTGAAGTTGCCTGAGTCTGCCAAACTCGGAGCCGTGAAGGGCGGCTATGTCCATCCCGAAATCGGCATGGAAATCAATGCCACGCTGAAGGTGCGGGAAGAATGGAAAAAGGTTGCTTCAAAGGCATACGGGGTGTGGAAATACGGGAAGGTCATTGCCTCACCTAAGACTCACATGAGAAATATGATGTCCAACAGCACCCTTGCTCATTTGGGCGGCCTTCCCATGTACGAACAGCCCCTCTATCTCGCACGGGCAATCAAGGAAATGTCGAGTAAGGGGCCTGCTTATATGGCTGTCCGTCAGAACTCCAACATTTTCAGAACGGGATGGGCGCAGGCCGAATTGCGTTCCCTGTATGATGCTTCCGTTTCCCTTGAGGGCATTCCTGCTGGTTCTTTCATGGATACCATGCCGATCCTTCGTGATGCATTGGCTAAAGGGAAAAAAGTCGGCGCGAAGATGGCCGACCTTTACCAGAAGGAAGAACAAGTCTTCAAGATGGCAAAGGTTCTAAAAAGCCTCGATCAAGGCATGGATATTCGTGCTGCCGTGACCGATGCAAACAAGTGGCTGTTCGACTATTCAAAGGTTACACGGTTTCAGGAGAAGTATCGGCAGTCTTTATTGGGTGCGCCGTTTGCCACGTTCACGATCAAGGCACTTCCGCGCGTGTTTGAAGCGGCTGTCAAAACGCCGTGGCGGTTCGCATTGCCTTTTGCCATGACCTACGGGTTAGAGGAATGGGCGCGCAACACCATAGGCGACACGGAGGAACAGGCAGAGGCGAAAAAGGAACTGCGCCCCGACTACATGAAGGGATCAACATTTGGCATTCCAAACTTCCCGCGTGTGCCTATTTTGGATGACTACGGGCGTGAGTATTGGCTTGACCTGACCTACATTTTCCCGTGGGGCGACATCGCGCAGAGTGGTGGCGTGGGGCCGATACTCGGTTCTTTGCGGCCATTGTCGCACCCGTTCACGAATGAAATGATCCAGCAGGGCGCGAATTATGATCCGTTCTGGAAGGAACCGATTGTCAAGGATTCCGAGACGGCGGGGAAGGGATTTTTAGGAGCATTGGGAACGGAGGCGGGAGAGCGAGCCGGACACGCGGCACGGACATTCCTGCCAACGCCGATGATTGACGCTACAAAACTATATTCGGCGGCAACCGGAAATCCCGACTACCGGGGGCGTGAAAAGGGAATGGGAACCGCTCTGGTAGACGCCGCGCTTGGGTTGAAGATGACTCCGGTTGATTACGGCGATCAGATGCGTAAGTTTGATGCGCTTAATGATCCGAGACACGGAAGAATGGCGAGAGAGATTAACGCAAGGAAAAGGGACGATATCACACGCTATTGGATTGAGAAGAATAAGGGGCGGAGCGGGGAAAAGTATCTGAAAAACATCGAGGGATACGATGAACAGTTAAAAGGATTGCATGGAATGATGGTGAAACGCCACGGTTATTACCAGCAGGCGCAATAGGAGGGAGCAATGGCGCAATATACAAGAACCACAACGGTTGACAGTTCGGCGGTAGGCGACAGCGTAAAGCAGGCCGTATTGGATGTGGACGCGGATTTAACGGGGGTCGTCGCGGCGTACAACACGCATGATACGGCGACAACGGACGTTCACGGATGCACGGGGGCGGCGACCGGGACGGGTGCGCTGGTTAGGGCTACCAGCCCGACGCTGGTCACTCCGGCATTAGGCACGCCTTCGGCCATTGTCCTGACCAATGCTTCCGGGTCATGCACGTTGACCACGGTGACGGCGACCTCGTTTGTCGGTGCGCTTACGGGAAATGTCACCGGAAACCTTACGGGCGGCGGGACGCTTACATCCGCAACCTTCGTTACTTGTGCTTTAGGCACTCCTTCCTCCGGTGTTCTTACAAACTGCACAGGACTTCCTCAAGCATCGGTTATTGGGTTGACTACGACGAGCAGCCCGACCCACGTCGGCCTGACACTCTCCGGGCTAACGGCCTCCCTCCCTGTA
>JBAZHB010000153.1:0-3147 GCA_041652535.1 Candidatus Babeliales bacterium | reverse complement strand
GCATTACAAAATTTTTTATCTGTAACATCATCAACATCGAGCCTGTCGCATATGTGGCATTGGTAGGCTTTAAATCTTTCTTTTTTCATCGTTTCATCCCTTCGCCGCGTCTCCGTATTTTTCACTACAGCAATTCCATCCTTTTCAGATCCCGCCCCAACTTCTTAACCCAATAATTATCTCGTTGCTTTTGAGCGATGCAGTATAGCCCGTACTCAAGGGCTGCAAACATAAACGCCATCAGGATTACGCCAAACCAGTTTAATTCAATCTGGATGATAAGTATTTTCACTTGTACCCCTCCTAAATTCGTTTCTAAGGCATTCTATTTCCCGGGCGAAGATTTACCCGTCTACCCTGCTATTCTTTTAAATTAGGGCAAACTAGGCTTGTCCTTGGTGTATCTCATGGAGTTAGCCCACTAAAGACTACTACCATGCACGGAAACGGCGCGTTGTATTTTGCCCCGCTGAATTTCAGGCGGCCCCGGACAAATCGGATCTCGCTTGCCTTGTGATATATGTAGTCGTGGAACCATTTTGTATCCGTTCGAGCAGGAAGCAGACAAACAACTACCATTCCGTTTCGGCTTTCCTCATATGCTTTTTTCACCCATTTACCAATTTCCCTGCCATATGGTGGGTTCATCCATGCGCATCCAAAATCCGTAAACCACGGTTGCCTTAGCCCATCGTCTTGTTTTGTGAAATAACAGTCACATTTAGCGTTTTTATCCGTTGCACACACATCAAGATCAAAATGAAATTCTTTATCGATCTCATTAAAAAAATCCTGTGGTGTTTCCCATTCATTTGTCTGACTTGAAAACATTAATTCGGATATATCTATGTACTTTTTCATTGGATTTCACTCCTTCATTTTTTTCTCTATCAGTTCTTGCCGCTTGAGTTTAAGCGTGTCGTAGTGTTTTCTAAAACTTTTCGGGCTGAGAATGTTTGATTTCCAAAAAGAGTCTCGTTGGCTGAACTGAAGAATCTCAGATGCCTCGCCTGTACTTCGTTTGTCTATTCTGAAAATTTCGTCAAATCCTTTCGCCCATCCCTGAAGGTTATCAGGAATTTTTGCTGTCGGATTATTTTCAAGCATGTAGCCTTTTAATGCGGTGGCAAATTTGTACTCCCAAGAATCTTTATTAAATACGATAGTATTTAATTTCTTATCATTCTTTACATTCTTATTATTGTTCCAACAGTGTTCTTTCTCTGTTCCAACAGTGTTCTTTCTCTGTTCTATGCTCCTGTTATTAAATTGCTCAAACCCTTGATATTGCTCGTAGTTTAGTACTGTGAATAGTGTTCCGAGTGAAACCACTGTAAAATTTATCCTTTTTTCGGTCGCAAGTTCGTCAACCGCCCGCTTGATTTGAGAAAGTGAATACCGTTTTACAGCATGGTTTTCGATGTATTCCAAGTCATCTTGAAGCCCTCGGAAGGAACGTAAAAACTGCCCACGGCTTATATGAATACCGCCTTTATCAACCCCGGCCTCAGAAAATACAGCATTGCCATATATGTAAAAGAACAATCTGAATTTGAGAGTATGCTTCCATATTTCATTTTCAAAGATCGCCCTGTCGGTCTGAAATTTTCCTTCCGGCAATATGTATCACCTTCTTTTGTTTATCTGGGGCGGGATATGTTTAGATTACACATCAGTCTCGAATTCGCATTTCACTGCCATGAGTTACTTGCATAGGTGTCTGCCGTTCGCAAGTTGGGCAAAAATAACCATGTATAGCAGAAGAGTATCCGTCTACTCCTACGGCAAAAAACTTGTATGCCAATTCGCCTTCTTCTATCGTCAACCCACAACCCCAACATTTATGCCGCTTTCTTGTTTGAACAGCTTTTATTCTTTCCCTCATTCATCCTCACTCCTTCGCAATATCTCCGTGTGTTACGGTATCTACCGGCCCCACTCACGACAAACATCAACAACTCTCTTGCAGAGTTCTACATCAACATGCCTATGTGCGTTTCTTCTACTGGGATATTAAGCCGTTCCGACAACCACTTATACGCCTGCCAGCGTTTCATTTTTCTCGATTTCCACATAGGGTCAAATGCGGCGTGTGCGGCACCTTTCCACGCCCGTAATTCCTTATCCGCCAATCTTCCAAGCGGTTTGTCTGTTCCGGGATGACAACCAACATATGCATCGCATTTTGGGTAGTTTTCACACACCCACGCTAGCCCATAGCTTTTACCGTAGATTATTTGACTGTCAATAAGCTTCACTGAGCCGCCGCAATACGGACAATTCATTTCATTTCCCCCAATCCTGACTTATCGCCGCAAGTTGATCCGGTGTCAAAGTCTCAATATCGTTTTCTATGCATTCATCAACGACGTATCTAATCAGGTGGTACATGGCCTTTGAGTCGTATACGCTGGAACCGTAATACACCATAATTTTCTTACAACCGTCTATTTTCGATTCTGAGGCTTCGGCGTACCAACCTATCCCTTTACCCTGCCACGCCTTGATAAATGATTCTGCAGCCCTCTCAGAGACAGCCACAAAGTCAAATTGCCCTGCTTTCCGGACGGCCTCTTTATAAATGTCCTCTTTTGTGCCTCCGATCTTTTCGGAGAGTTTCTGGCAGAGGATCCACAGGTACCCGTTGGCCTCAAGACTCCGTTTGTTCCGGTGCTGTTTAACCTCAACGTCCAGTTCCTTGCCTTGCTTGACGATCTCTTGCGTTACCTGTACGTCCCTAACCGGATTTTGCATAGTTTCAAGGGTTATCTTATATTTTCTTGTTATCGGATTTTGCGTGACATCTATGTCGGTACAGGTTAACTTCATGGGATTAACTCCGGGTTGGATTCCAGACAATTATTGTCTGGTGTTTTAACAGCATAGATTTTTGGTTGTCCGCCTGCGGGAAAGCACTGTACTTCCTTCTCAAGTACAATACAAGGCTTTCCATTCTTTTCAATGATATCCACTATCTCAAACCCACCTATTCTGCAATTTGCTTGAACTGTTGCCTGAACCTCGGAGCCGCGAAAATCGCCATAATTAAACGTTATAGATATTTGTTCCTTCCAGACTGCTTCCAATAATTCTCGCCTCCTTATCAGCTTCATGGGATTAACTCCGGGACTATTTCATACAAATCTA
>JBAZHB010000152.1:0-3152 GCA_041652535.1 Candidatus Babeliales bacterium | reverse complement strand
TTGCTGTGTTTGCCGCAGACTTCGCAAACGCCTGTTCTCGGCGGATACGGCAGCTTAAGCCGAGTTCCGTGATAGTTGAGCGTGTAAAAGGTTTTACGCGACTCAAGCCAGTTGCGAATCGCTTTAAGCGGGTTAGAAATCACGGTTTGACACCTCGGTCTTTGCAGTGAAGTTTCAAGCCATTGCCTGAACAGTCGCCAAACTCATCTTTGAAAGTGCAACTTGACGCGTGGCAAACGTTTGTGCTGGAAACTTTGGCAATTTTAGGTTGATTTGCAGGCTGCGATTTTGTGTCTTGCTTGGGCACTTCGTGTTTAACTATTGGTGCATCACCTAATCTTGCGGACTGTATCTTGCAGTATTCTTCAGTAATATCCACGCCGAGCCATTGACGATTCATAATTTTAGCGGCGAGGCAAGTTGTGCCGCTGCCGTTGAACGGGTCAAGAACAATATCGTTTGGTTGGCTACCGAGTGTTATCAGATAACACATGAGCTTAAGCGGCTTAACTGTTGGATGCACATTGCCTTGCCGAATTGTTCCTGAACGGTTTCTTGGATTGTTGCATCCGATTGCTTCTTTATCTAATCGTGTTTCATCAAGATATGTGTCATTCTCCAAGTTTTCGCAGTCCTTATTTCGCTCGGATTTGCTTGCTTTAGGCACAATCAAGAATGGAAAAGTGGCTTTCACGTTTTCAGGTAAACCTTCAACTGTTTTATTCCACCAAGCATCCAAATCAAAGAATCGGCTGTAGCTTCCTGAATCTCCATAAGTTGTTTGCTGTTCTGCAGGCAGATTCGTGTATTCACCGTATATCTCTGTAGTTTTCTGTTTATCGATTTGGTGATGCGATTCAATGGTGCCTGATTTGTGGGTTGAACCGTCATTTAACACGTCGTCTGACACAAGCAAATTCGCGGGGAAACGACCTTTTGAACTAACAACTTCTGGATTATCAGAACCATTATCATTCATTCCCCAACCATCATCTGTATCTTTTTGACTACGGTTCATAGTTCTAAGTTGTGAAGCATCTACAATTGGATTAATCGGTATTCTGCATTTATCCAGCCATGTTAATCCGTGTCCATTTTTGAGTGCTTGGTCAACATACGTTTTCTCGGATAGTGGCTTCATGGCTACAATAATAACTTCGACTGCGGGCTTCGGCTGGAAACCGCCGTATGAACCTTCTAATGGTGAAGTACCTACAGTTCTTTCAGTCGGTTTGTCAATGACTTCGCCAGCAGCCCACATATTGCGTCCATCTTCTGTTGGAGATACTTCAGAAAATCCTCGTGCATTATATGTTTCAACAATTTCTCGTTTATTGCCTAATCGTTTATCAACTGCTTTGCCAATATTCATGGCTTTAGGAAAACCTGACGCGTAAGTCCAATAGATGCTTGTGAAACTCATGTCGAAACCCGCTTTGCCAAGCCGCACAATCATTTCTGACAAAACATCTTGACGCGGAGCGCTCATAACAAACATGAATGCGCCTGGCTTCAAAATGCGGTAGCACTCCCGCCAAACATTCACGGATGGCACAGCCTTGTCCCAATCTTTACCCATGAAACTGTAGCCGTATGGCGGGTCAGTAACGATGCAATCTATTTTGCCGTTTGGAATCTCTTTAAGAATAAATTGGCTATCGCCATTATGCACCATGCCGACGCCGAGTGCGCCTTTAAGCATCTTTAGCAAATTTTCAATCATTCGTTAGTCACCTTTTGAAATATCGAACACAATCTGAATCTTGTATTAGTGCTAACTATGATACCAATTGTTCCAACAAGCAACCATTCTTTCTTCGAGTACATTGGCATCCGTGTGTCAAGCCATACAACATAACCGCCTTTCTGAACAATTTTATGTAATCGTTTAAGCACATGATGTTTGCTAAATGGCTTAACCGCATATCTTTCAAAATCAGATTTTTCATACGGCGGATCCGCAATTACCAATTCGAACTCTTCTTCCGCAAAATAAGAATCGATTTTTCGAGCGTCACCTATGATGTCAGGATTATATTTATTACTTATGTCGAATTTTGTTTCACTTATCCATAATCCTTTTTCTACAGTTCCGCTAAACAAATGAAGAACGGTAGTTGCATCTGGAAAGATTGTTTGTATTCGTTTAAGGTATCCACCAGGATAAGCACCGTAAAGTTCCTTTGGATGTCCTCGTGCATTACCTATTATCCAAACACCATAAAGCCATCTTCCATTTGATGCTAATGGCGGTCTTTGCGGATAGACTACTGAATAATTTTCTGCTCTTTCCGCTAATGTTTTTACTAACTTTAGCAAATTTTCAATCATTCGTTTTTCCCTCACTTATCAATCGTTGAAGCGCCAGCGCACCCTTCACGCGGGTTTGCCCATCCACGTCCACCACTGTTAAATCGGCAAGTGAAGTTGCACCCGTATGCGTCAACTTGCCAAGCGTTGAATCCTTCGTTTTACTCCACTTGCGCTTGTGGATGGCGTTGTAGATTCGATGCTTCTGTTTTTGGCACTCAACACTGCATCGCTTCTTGTTTTTAGCGTACTTGCTTTCTGGAAACACGTTGCCGCAAATGTCGCAGTTAGGCATTTTAGTAATAACTCCTAACAATTTCGGTTTCTTCACGATGGCAAAGCGGACATTTGTATTCCGTCTTTTCAATAATGCTCCATTTGCGTTGCCAAAAACAATGCCATTTAGTAACGGTTTTCTTCATATACATGAGCGCAGTGCAAGTTGGGCAACGTTTAGATACTTGTGTCATTTCAATCCCTTCGTTGCCTGTTCAGTTAACTCGGTTGCAGTCACTTTAGACACGCCATGCGTCCGCATTGAATCGTCAGGGTAAAAGCGGTGCCCGTTCTTGCAAATCACAACCACGCGTTCGATTGGAGCAACCGCAAAGATGCCTTCCTGCCTGCTCTCGTGAAACTCGATGTCCACCGTGAAATCCTTGCAGCCGCATTGCGGGCACGTAAACGGCTTGCTGCTCCAAAGCTGCAATCGGTTGTACAAGCCCATGGCAAAGTCTTCCTGGAACACAAAGTTGTCCACGATTCTGCCGTTAACCCTCAAAATGGCTTGACGCGTGAGACAATAATCACAGAACTTTTTGCCTTCAGGCGTACGCTGCAAC
>JBAZHB010000151.1:0-3197 GCA_041652535.1 Candidatus Babeliales bacterium | reverse complement strand
CAGATCCGTAACAGTTGCCGGTATGTTACATACAAAGACCTGAAGGCATTTACGGTTGATCTTAAAACCATATATGGAGCGGTAAATAAAGAAGCGGCCGCAACAGCCCTGGATGCTTTTGAGCAAAAATGGGACTCGAAATACCGTTATGCCGTTCGCAGCTGGCGTACGAACTGGGATGATTTGACCACATTTTTTGACTATCCGGTTGAAATCCGCAAGATCATCTACACGACCAACCTGATTGAAAATCTCAACAGCCGGATCCGGAAATACACCAAAGCCAAACTCTCATTCCCAAATGATGATGCCGTTAAAAGGTCTGTATATCTTGCTATCAATGAGATTGAAAAGAAGTGGACCATGCCTATTCAAAACTGGGCAATCGTTTTGAATCAATTTATTACTATTTTGAGGGCAGGGTGCTGTTGTAATTATGAAAACTCAATTGTCATTTACACAAAATTCTGGACAGTGCCTTTCAAAGCCAAGCAAGAATCGTTTATCGTTGTCATTCAAAAACCCGTTAACGCTTTTGATAAGTTTGTTACGAGTTTCCTCATACTCTTCGTAGATAAAGGGTATATCCGTCATACCCTCAAATTGATTATGAAGTGCTTCGCGTTGATCGATAAAAACAGGATCAAGTGATTCGTGTATCGGACGGTCACTGCCCAGTAAACACAACAAAAAGCCCTCTTTCGCCTCCAATATTGGTATATCCATATATTTTATATCGAACAGGTCACGGGGATGCTGCCTGGATAATGCGGCAGCTATTTTGCCTCCGTATAAAAGTGTTTTGGGCACAATATCGGCTTCGCAGTACAAACCGAATTCTTCCTGAGCCTTGCTGCAAAGCGGCAGTCTGAGCACATTACCTCCTATGATGCCGCGCTTCGTCTGATTGACTTCTATCTTGATTTGTTTCCCCCGATATTCACATAAAAGTTTACAGGTCGCAGGATTTGGTACAATGTGTATGCCTTTTAAAGACCTTTTGGCTCTGTCAGAAATGGCTTTCAGATGAGCATTAATATTGGAGATGCTCGTCTGCCTGTCTTCCAAAGGAATATAGGTCAAATCAATATCTACCGAGTACCGGGGCAAATCTTTCAAAAACAGATTGATGGCTGAGCCTCCATGCACTGCGAACACTCCGAAGCTCTACCTTCTGACCATAGTTATTATTCATAGTCCGCCAGTTCTCTTGGTATTGTTATGTCATATTTACCTATATATTTTCCATTGGAAGCACATACACGCTTGCCGCTTCCGAGTGCTATCACTCCCGTGTTTATAGCTTTAAACCAGGAATGGCCTGACTTCTCTGCCATATATAGAAACAGTCTCTTAACCTTTACCGAGATACATGCCTCAAGAAGTTCCTGTACCAGTTTTGGGCGCAGCGTAGTCAGCATCTCCATGACATAATATAGGTCCATCAAAGAATAATTAACCGGGGAAAGGTGCAGACATTCCATAAAGGCCCTCTCGGGAGAAGACAAAAGCACCTGGCTCCCATCTATCATCATCATCTCCAATCCAACCTCAGTCTCTCCAAAAGCGGACGATGAGAAATATCTGACAGACATATCCCACTCCCCTCTTTCAAACCAGGATGGAATCCTTTGATTTTTCGACGAAAAGATATATGCCAGAGGTTTGCCCATTGCCACAAAATGGGAATATCCCCGCAGATCGAGAGCCGTCGAAGCACCCATATGAATCCTTTTATCAAGCTGAGAGTTATAGGACGAAAGTATTGAGTATACAGTAGGGGTTTCCCCGGCAACCTTATATACGCCTTTCGAAATTCTTTCTATCCAGCCACTGCGCACATATGAAGTTTGCTCCTTCCTGTCTATTCCGTTTTCTGAAAGCCAGGAAGAAAACAATACGGCATTACGTGGTATCTTCTGAAGAATTAGTTTAATTTTTGTTGCCATAGCGGTAATAATTACCGCAAATATACATTAAAATAAACAAACAATAATATTCTGACTTTGAAAATTATACTGTAGCCAGCATCTAAAAATGGTTCTTCTTCACGTTTGGTGATCAATTAGCCGGTTACGTAATTCGGAGCATCGCCACCCAGTTTTTCAGTTGAAATCCAGGCTTTATTTCGGAGTATTGATTGTTAACATTATGATAAAATTGAAAATATTTTCATTCTTTACTAAAATGTGGGCTTTTTCTCAACAGGATATCAGGATCCGGGACTTGCCCAGCAGTTTGAAACGTTGCCGATTGCGGACGATTTCCTATCAGTTTACACAGAACTTTTTTAGGATATACAAACGCTCGCAAATCTCTGAAACCCGCATGCAGTATACCTTATGTTGAACTAAATCCGCCTATGCGGATCTATTCCCGGAGAAAGTCTGCCTCTAAATTAATCATTATTATTCAATTCCAGGATTAACTACGCTGCCTATCTTTACTTTAACGTCCTGAATCAGAGTGCAAAATTCCCGAATTACGTTGGTTATTCTTTGATTCTGGTTGAAATGAATATGATTTCTGTAAGCGAATTGTAAACAGCTATTTGAAAAAGGGCCCTTACTTAATACCGAGGCATCAGTCATTCTCTTTCCGCTCCACAAGCTCCGCTCCAATCGAATCACTGAACTTTATCCGTACTTCCGCTCAGAGATTGTCATCCTCCATTCCGCTTGCGCTCCATTCCGGACCACAAGCTCTTGACGCTCCAGAATAGATCGGTATTCGCTCCGCTCATGATCCCTTAGCCCCGCCCAGCGAACTTCGTTCGCCTCCCACCCAAACCCAGCGGTGTTCGCTGCGCTCACTCGCCGGCATAAATGAACCCACGCCCGGGACCGGCACAACCTCCATCAAAACAATGAACCCATACCTGACAAATCCCTTCTCTGAACTTTCCCCGAACCTTCACCTCTCCCCGGGCATGCGCTCGTTTCCATCCGGCTCCCTTTCCCTGTTCGGGCGCCGCTTCGCTCTACCCTCAATAGAGGCCGCCCCTGATTTAACATAATCTGAGCTTAGTTGGGTTCCTCCGCTTCGCAAGCTCCGCTGCGAAACCCAACCCAGATTATGTATAAATAGGGCCGTTCCCCCTTTGTGGTTCCAAAAGAAAATCCGCAGGCCTTAAGCCTGCTCCCCATTTTCTCCCGCTCCCGGGCAGGAACCCACGCCCCGTCAACCGCCAATCCGGA
>JBAZHB010000150.1:0-3255 GCA_041652535.1 Candidatus Babeliales bacterium | reverse complement strand
TTATCGTTACGGGATTTCTGTTTACAAGAACTACCTTGAAACCCTCCTGCTTTAAAACCTTGCAGGCCTGTGCGCCCGAATAGTCGAATTCGCATCCCTGGCCTATTACAATCGGGCCGGAGCCTATTATCAGTATTTTTTTAATGTCTTTACGTTTCGGCATAATTTCAGCTTAAAACTTAGAACTGAAAATTCGAAATTGCTGAATCCCGACCTGCCGGGATGACTTTTTAACCCTAAAAAAAACGCCCTCTAACCGCAGGGCGCAGGACTCAAAACCAAACAAATTTTTAGCGCAAAACTTATAGCTCATTAAAAAAAGGATTTTACATATTACCCCCGCGATTTGCAAGGCCATTTTTTCATATTTTATCGCAGATTACGCAGATTTTCGCTGATTAACCGCTAAGAAACAACCTGGGTTCCCCCAGAACAATAACCCCCAGGAAAATCCTGGGGGCTAATTTATTTTTTATACACCTTCACCGCCAAATCAACCGCTGATGCAGACTGCAATGAAAAAACCTACAGTAGTTCGCTGAAAAACCACTAATTAAAATGAATGTCATTTTAATTTTATAAACTTTGCCAAAAATTTAGGCCTTGCATAAAAAGCCCTTGTGGTAGAACCGTGCCCCGCTCCTTTTGTTCTCGGCTGGATATAAACTCCCATTTTACCCGTTAATGCATGAAAACCTTTATCAGGATCAAGCAGGGTATTTCGTACAAGATCATAATCTGCTTTTATTGCTTTATATAATTCGTCATTTAAATCAAACTCAACTACCGAATAAATATAACTTGGATCATCTACGCATGCCCCGACAACTCTGGCAATCACCACTGCTTTCTGAAGCTTCATCAATAAATGGCTATCTTCAAATTTCTTCTGACAAACATTAACAGGATCGATCATTGTTATTGCCATTGTTTCTTTGAACACGAGATTTCCATGTTTATTGTATTTCAATGGTACCGATTTCAACTCCCATGAACCAAAATTGGGAGATTGCGCAGAATTCAGGGGTAGTTGTAAGTATCTTTCGAAAACATGACCGGCCCATCCCTTGTTAACTTTGCCGTTACAATAGACAGTAACCCCATATTCTTCGGCAAGAACGTGAAGTTCTTTTCCAACAACCTCCTTTAATTTTTCAATTGCTTCCTTCCGCTCCATTTATAACCCTTTAAGGTAATGAATTACACACCTTGCGTCCCCCACATGGTTTTGGTATTTTTTCTGTGTCAAAGTTAAACAGGCCATTTTGAATAGCATCTTTTAATCTTGGAATTGCAATTTTATCTAAATACTTATTTTCCGTATCTACGCCTACAAATTTTCGTCCATTGCGCAACGCAACAACTCCTGTTGTTGCGCTCCCACAAAATGGATCAAGGACTATGTCACCTTCACGACTGCAAGCTAAAATGATTCTTTCGAGCAAAGCCTCGGGTTTTTGAGTAGGATGTTTACCGTGTTTTTTCTCACCATTTTTAGGAGTACTTATTGCCCAAACACTTCTCATCTGTTTGTTCGGCTTTTTAAGAAAATCCCCATTCCAACATTTAGTTTTAACAAGGTTATAATCGAAATAATGTTTAGCTTTCTTATTCTTACGGACCCAAAGCAGAGTTTCGTGACTGGCTGTGAACATACGACAAGCCAAATTTGGAGATGCATTCGGCTTAAACCAGCATATATCATTAATCATATGCCACCCTTGCTTCTGCAAGGCAAAACCACAGGCATAGATAGAATGGTAAGTGCCTGATATCCACAATGAACCATTCGGTTTTAAAACCCGGCGGCAAGCTTCGATCCAGTTATAATGAAATTGAAAATCATCTTTTAGGCCGTTACTTTTGTCCCAGTCCCCCTTATTAACGCTAACTCGTTTACCGGCATGACATGTAAAACCACCATTTGAAAGATTATAGGGTGGATCAGCAAAAATTAAATCTATGCTTTCTGTGGGGAAATCGCCTAATATTTTGAGCACATCCCCATTATATATTCGCAAATTGTTAGCTGTGAAATATGCTTGTAATTTCATTCGACTTCTTTTTCTAATTTTTTCAATAAATCTTCAGGCCCGGTACCGGTTTACACCTAATTGTTTTCTATTTTTTTCCATCCTTCCCATGACATCGCCCTTCCTTTGCCGGCAGGATAATTCACATCTTCTTGACCCCATATCCATTTATAAGCTTTAAGTAATACTTCAGGGCTTTCCCCTGATAGATTTTTCAAGTCTGCATCTTCCAAAATTTGATTTGGGTCTTCTCCATTGTACACTCTTTTAAGAGCTTTCAAAATATTTATTGTGTTCTCCGCACTAATTTTTGATTTTTCTTTTAGATCCTCATAAATCTGCTTGTGGGAAATTTGCCAAAAAGAATTCTTCTCCGGATTGTAAATAAAAACAAAAAAATCTTCTTTTTTCATTCTCCAATATGCCTGCTTCCCTCCTGGCTTAGCGATTACAATTTTTCTGCCATCAACAATACCCTCTACTTCATAACCTCTATATGGCGCTTTTTCTAAATGCTTCGTAAACTCAAGGCGCGGTGCATTCGGAATAAATAGCTTCTGCAAATCGATGTCATATATATAAATGTTTCTTTTGCCAACCATCACTTTTCAAAGTATACAATTTGCCTTATACCCACCGTAGATCACCATAATCCTTTATCACCTTACGCTGATTTTTAATTTTACCACGAAGCCCACGAAGATACATGAAGAAATCATTGGTTAATTGGTTAGTGGTTAATAGCGGATAAGGCAAATCCTTAAAAACAGCACATCACGAACTGCTAACTTTTATTCTACAGGCACTTACAATTCAGGATGCGGCTGTACTACAATCCGGAACGGTTTTGTGCGACTGCAAGGTATTTTAAATGAGTCACTTACGGCAAAAGCAGCAAGATAGTGTTACAGAATCGCGCAGGGGGGTTTTGGGGAATTTTGAATTTTTAATGAAAAATTTTTAATCGTTATTCAGCAGGAACTTACGGCAATTCTTTGGCCGGATTTTGTGAAGATTTTCGTCAAAAAAACGCAGGTTCGCCCAATAGTAGAGACGTAAGCAGTCGCAGCAGCGACGAGTCATATCGGGCAAGTGCGCCCAAACCAAAATTCAACATTTTCAATTTCTGAACCCTGTACGCTATACGCTGTACGCTGCAATTCAATGTCCTGCTATCGCCCTGCCATTCATATCCCCGACTCGCTCGACAAAATCATCGTCG
>JBAZHB010000149.1:0-3285 GCA_041652535.1 Candidatus Babeliales bacterium | reverse complement strand
GTGCTATTCAATCCCGGGTTTTCAACTGAGTTTAAACCTAATGAAATACAAAAGGAAATAATAAGACTTTATGAGGACACGGGGGAAACTGGACACATACCAATAGCAGCAGAGAAGTACATTGACGGGACAAAGGAACATCCTAAAATAACCTTATCCGCGCAGGAGTACGTTGACTATCAGAAAAAGATAGCAAGGTATACTTTTGACGGTTGGGCAACAAAAGGTAAACTGAAAAGTTCCACTGGGTTCAATGGGATAATGCGGACAGATAAATACAAAAATGCTAAGGATGACGAAAGGGTAAATATGATGGAATATATCATTAAAAACGCCAAAGCACAAGCAAAAGCAGAAATACTTGAAAAAAGAGGATACAAATAAACTTAAGGAGTGATTAAAAATGGTTAGGAAAGTTTTACCGGTAATCAAAACGCCCACAATGCCGAAAATGACAGACATTCAAAGCAAGGTAAGGGCGAGGATAGAGGAAGCGAAGAAAAAGCCTATTGTGAGAAAAGTGCAACCGGTTACAAAGACTGTTGTACAAAAACCACATAAATAATTATGAAAAAGGGATATGGGACGTTCTAAGGAACGTCCTTTCTTTATGAAAGGAAATGTATGGAGATAATCAGTGAAATCGGATTGAATCACGGAGGTTCGCTTGACAAGGCGCTAGAAATGATACGCATATCAAAGGAATGCGACTGTCAAACTGTGAAATTCCAATTCTATAACGTTGACTTGCTCTGCGCGGACAGGAATTGCTTTGAATCCTATAAACTGTTGGATAAAATAAAAATGAGACCGGGTTGGATTCCGTACCTGGCGGCTGAATGCAAACGGTGGGGTATAGAGTTTTTAGTCACTGTTTTTGACCGCTTCGGGGCAGAGCAGTTGGCGGACTATGTGACGAGATATAAGATAGCCTCGCCAGAAGCGGCAAATATCACATTCTTAAAGCAGGTGGCTTCTTTCGGGAAGCCTCTTTTAATTTCGACTGGAAAAGTTACAAGTGAACAGCTTGACAGGATATTTGACGAAATCAAGGTACCTATTGAGTTGCTTTACTGTATCAGCAAATACCCCGCATTAACGTCGGATTACAAATTATCGGAAATTAAGCGGCTGAAAAAACGCTACGGTTGCAAGGTTGGCGTGTCGTGCCACTGTGCCGGGATAAAAAATGCCCTTGACGCAGTTGACAAAGGCGCGGATATTGTGGAAAAGCATTTTACCTTGACAAATGATACTGTGGACGCTGCGGTATCAATTTATCCCTGTGACCTGAAAAAAATGTGCGAAATCATAAGGAGGAACAATGAACGATAGTGTTATATTTCAGTTTGTTAGCTTTAACCCTGTCGAAATCAACGGAGTTAAGACTTTCGACAACATGTTTATAGTCCTTGACAGCGAGGATAAAATCGGGTGCGGTATGTTATTTCCGCAGGTACAAGAAATTCAACGGGAGGATAAAGCATGTTAGAACGCAACCATAAGCTATTAAGTGAATATCAGTCAGAAGTATATAAACAGCTTCAGACCCCCGAAACAGAATTGGCCTTCAAGGAAGAAATTTTATTCGGATTAAACGAAAATCAGATCATTGATAATGTTTTAGTCAAACTTAATGATAATATGTTGGCCGTCGGCGTAACGGATAATGGAACATGGCTGACTAATATAAATCCTGACAGGCATACAATAATCGTATATGGACTGGGTTTAGGGTATCATATCGAAGCCTTAATGAAAAAGTATCCTGACAAAAAGATAATCATCATAGAACCGGATAAAAGAGTTTTATATCACGCATTTCAGTTAAGGGACTTTGAATCCGTCATAAAGGGTTGTGAAATATGGCTTGGTGAATCTGTTTTAACCACCAAGTCCAAAATGTATGAAATGATAACGCATCCTTTGGCACGTGGAATAATGTTTATTCCGTTTTACACGGCAATCTATCAGGATTATTTCAATGAACTTGTCGAAGGGCTTAAAAAGATAATGAACGACTGGGCGGTAATGATAAACACTAAAAGGTGTCTTGTGGACAAGTGGTATACAAACAGGATAAAAAATGACGAGGTAGAATCGGTTAATTTCTCTAATTTCGTGGATAAATTCAAGGACATTCCAGCTATACTCGTAGGCGGCGGCGCAAGCTTGATTGAACACATACCTTTATTAAAGCAGTTGGAAAACAAGGCCGTTATCTTTGCGGCAGGGACAACGATTGAGATTCTTTTAAATCATGGGGTTACTCCTACATTCATGGCGGCAATAGATCAAGATCCTATATCGGAAGGGGGACTTCATGAAAATCTTGAAGCGGATGTTCCGTTAATTTTTGACGGACAAGTAGCACAAAATTCGCTTTACTACAAGGGCAAAAAGATACAGATGCAGCTTAACGTCAACAGATACACGGGTATGGTTATCCCAAATCTTCCCATAATCGAATCAGCGCCGTCCATAGGGAATGTCGGACTTGACACACTTCACAAGATGGGGTGTTCACCTATACTTATGGTAGGCATGGACTTTTCTTACGGATACGGAAAGCTTTATTGTGATGGTACACGCTTTCAAGAAGAACGAAAAGACACGGGGTATATTACGATTGTAAATAATTTTGGTGAGACTGTGGCAACTGAACCATCGTTTTTAAGCATGGTGAATTGGTTTGAAGAATATGTTCCGAGAATAAAACCCAATGTGATAAATTGCACGTATAAGGGCGTTGTGTTCAAAAGCATACCCTGGCAGCCAATAAGTGATTTTACTTTCGACAAGGAATACGACTTTAAGGCCATAATAGACAACTGCTACAATGAGTATATTGACGTGTGCCAGGTAAAACAGGCAAAAGCGGATTTAAAGGCGGAACTTGAGGAAATCAAAGACTTTGTTGAAAAGAATCACTTAGTCAATCCGGCTTTCCAAAAGATGAAAGCATGGGTATTGGTAGATGAATATGTCCAACCCTTGATTTATATTGAGGAAATCAAGTCAGAAACACGCATCAGGGGAGGCATGGACGTAAAGGAGTCTGTCAAGGAATTTCAGGACAAGCGGATAAGCTTGATTCTTGAAGCTGTGAATAAATTATTAAGTCTATTTTAAAGTATTCAGGGGCGGCAGCCGTCGAGAACTAACCGCCCCCGTCCCTTCCTCTTGAATACGGGAGTAAACAAGGGAAGGTCTTTCTACTATATCAAAAATACGGGAGGTATGCAACTATGTCAACGGAAGAAATTCTAAGCGTAAAAGAGGACA
>JBAZHB010000148.1:0-3287 GCA_041652535.1 Candidatus Babeliales bacterium | reverse complement strand
CTTGAAAAAGAGCCAAGCCGTACCAAAATGACGGAGCTTTTGGCTGATCTTTTTACACAAGCAACTCCTGCTGAGGCTGCAGTTATTGCCTATCTTTCATTGGGAAGTCTTAACCCTCCTTATATTGGCACCCAATTTAATTTTGCTGAAAAAAGTTTACTCAAAGTTATTGCACAGCTTTTTGATGTAACGCCGGCAACAATCAAGAAACGTGCGCAATCTCTTGGCGATCTTGGTTCGGTTGTCGCCGAAGGAACCTGGGCTGGCGGCTCAGATATTGTTACGGTACATGATGTTGAAGAAGTACTATTAAAATTTTTAGAGATTGCTGGATCTGGGTCGCAAGAACTTAAAGAACATAAGATGGTAAAAATTTTACGTGCGCTCGATCCATTATCTGCAAAATATATTGTGCGTATTGTTGAGGGCAATTTGCGGCTTGGCTTTTCTGACATGACTTTGCTGGATGCTTTTTCGTGGATGGCAAAGGGTGATAAGTCAATACGCGATGATCTTGAAGAAGCCTACAATATTTCAGCCGATATTGGACTTATCATCAAAACGCTCAAACAAGATGGGCTTGCCGAAATCGAACGAATGAAAATTACTCCTGGTATTCCTATTCGTCCTGCTGCAGCCGAACGTATGCCTGACGCTGCATCGATTATCAAAAAGCTTGGACATTGTGTTGCACAACCAAAGCTCGATGGGTTCCGCTTGCAAATCCATATTGATAATCGGCACAAAAAACCGCTTATACGTTTTTTCTCACGCAATTTGCTTGATATGTCACACATGTTTCCCGATTTGGTCAAAGCGCTTGAAGATTTCAAGGTAAAAACTGCGGTGATTGAAGGAGAGGCAATTAGCGTTGACGTACAAACAGGAAGCTTTTTACCCTTTCAAGAAACCGTAAAACGTAAACGAAAACATGAAGTTGATAAATTTGCGCACGATTTTCCGTTGCGCTTATATTTATTCGACATTTTATATCTTGATGGTGAGTCATTGCTCGAAGCACCACATCACACACGTCGCAAAAAATTGCTTGATATCTGTGATGATAAAAATATTGCTAAGCACGAAACTATTTTTGTTATTGATGAGCACAAAGTTTCAAGTGCAGAAGAACTGTCCGATTATTTTGAACAAAATATTGCGCAGGGGCTTGAAGGTCTTGTAGTTAAACGTCCTGATGCCGTGTATCAGCCAGGGAAGCGAAATTTCAACTGGATTAAGCTGAAGCGCCAAGAGGGCGGATCACTTGAAGATACGCTCGATTGCGTGATCCTTGGGTACTATCACGGTACCGGTAAACGTGCGGCATTTGGGATAGGAGCTTTGCTGGTTGGTGTTTATAACAAAAATAAAGATTGTTTTCAGACCGTGGCCAAAATTGGTACGGGACTTACCGATGCTGAATGGCGCGCACAGAAAAAATCGTGCGATGAGATACACATCAAAGAAAAACCACATAATGTTGAATGTGTTAAAGAGTTGACGCCTGATGTGTGGGCGCGGCCGGAAATGGTGTGTATGATTCGCGCTGATGAAATTACTTTATCGCCGTTACATAGCGCCGGTGCAACGGAGCATAAATCTGGCATGGCATTACGCTTTCCGCGGTTGATGGGCTATCGTCCCGATAAAACGGCAACCGCTGCAACGACGGTTGATGAACTCAAGCGTTTGTATGAACTGCAGTTTGAGAAAAAATCAAAACATAAACGGGCATAGATTATTTATTCAATGAGTGCGTGATTATCGGCAAACCATGCCTGAAGTTCATGGTATTTTTGAATAAATTCTTGGATATAGGCTGTTCGGAATGCGATCGTTGGGTGAACGTCGGCAGACATTTCTTGCCAATTGGTATCGCCATTTTCTGACATGAGCGGATATTGATAGGTCGATTCACTGATTGCTAACGACAAAAGATCAGCGTTGATTTCCTGATTGAATCGTCGATACAAAGGAAGTGCAAATTTGTAACGATTAAAAAGTGATGGAAGTGCGAATAATCCACAAGCTGGCATGGTAAAATGATTAATGATTCCATGAGCAGACGCGGATGTTTTTGCCATAAATAGTAAGATAAATGCTGAAATGTAACTGCCAAGGTTAATGATGTTGGAAATGGTATCGGATCTGTCTTTTGTCTTTTGTGTTCCATGCGCAATCTCATGCCCAAGTGTAAAAATTAGTGTTGAATCAGTATATTTTTTTAAAAAAATTGTTCCGAGTACTAATTCTTTATTTGTAACGTCAAAATATACCTCGTCTGAATCAGGCTCAAGTCGAGCAGATGCCAATGTAACATTGGTGCTTGCTAATAAATTTTGAATAATGTTATGGGTGAGCGGGGCCGTTGACGGTCCTATTACGAGATTTCCAGACTGAGCTGCAGTAAGTAACTCATTGACGAGTACCGTTTTACTATCAGCTTCTGACATTTCTGCGGGTAATTCGCATTTGTTATTAAAATTAAGCGTAAAACCATTGCACAGCGTTTTCCCATTACGTCGGTTGGTGAGGGTGCAAATTACGTGGCGGTTATCAACGATATTACTTTTTTGAAAGAACCCGTTAGGACGAATATGGGTAATAGTTGCTGGATTATCCTGAATAGATTGGTATGTAGACTTATTTACTATTGTTAGTTGCGCATTTGATTGAAGCGGAAAAAGATTGGCTAAAATAATTGCAGAAAAGAGTAAAAAACGAGTATTTTTGATGATTTTCATTCTTTCCCCCTAATTTTTTAATTAAACATTTTAAATTCTATTTGAAATAAATATATAATAAATAGTTGAAAGATCAAGGAACGCTTAAATTACCACTAAAAAGGATGAAAATCAGTTGAAAATAGGTATTTTTTTAAAAAAAAAAGAGGGCCAGGATAAAATCCCAGCCCTTGGAACAAGGGGAACGTGGTGTACGTAATAATTTATTCGGTTGGTGCCGCAGCTACATCCTGACGCCAAATGCTTGAGCGAGCGTTTTTGAGCGCTGCTTCATATTCGGTGAAAATTTTTGTTCGAATATCAATAAGATTTTGTCGCTCTTTGGTTCCTAGAAGCTTTTCAGTTGCTTGTCTGAAGGTTGCAAGCAGATTATTTGCTCTATTTTCGAGTGGTAATAAATTTGTTTTGCGTTCTTGATAGATCGTGTGTTGAGCAGTCATGATTCTTTGTCGCGATGGAAGTATTTGAGTCATTTTAAGCGTTTTAAGTGCAGCGAGTGCATTATTTGCATCGGTGAGCGCTTTTTTTTGAATATCAGTTAAT
>JBAZHB010000147.1:0-3289 GCA_041652535.1 Candidatus Babeliales bacterium | reverse complement strand
TTCGCCGGGTTCGATCACTGCGTAAATTTCCCTAAGCGCCTTCAATGCCGTTTCTTTATCGCCCAAAATTACCTTGATCGGCCAGTCCTTCTCTTGATATTCGTTCTTCCCCTTCTTGTACTTCGCCCATTCTCCCCAATACTTCCCGTTGCCTTCTCTCTGAGCCGATAATGAGATAATGCCGTTGTATTCCTCGACTTTAATTCCGCTTTTTTCGCCTGTCTTGATGATTTCATCCATTTTCGTTTCTCTCCCTTTCGATTTGTATTTGTTTTTCTAATTCCTTTATTTCAGCTTGCGTTAAAAAAATTAATTGCTGCTTCAACAATATTTTCCTTAATAGTTCCGCTATTCTTCCGTCCATTCGACCTCCAGTTTAATTTTATACATGGTTTGGTGATCTTTCATCCATGACATAATAACAACCGGGAGTACCCCTTGTTTCTTCGCAATCCTTCTAGCCATAATAACTTTTGCCTGTTGCTCTGAGTAGGCATATGCGTATGCCCTCTCTAATCCGGCATTAAAATTAAAAACCCCTTTCCAGAGTGACTTAACCATTAGAACTTTAAATATCCCCAATCGTTCAAAATGTTGAATTTGCTTCCATTTTTTTGTAATTCAAAACGCAGTTTTTTTCCGTCAACTTTGCCCATTTTTGGCATTTTGCACTTTAGGACTTCCCCTATTCCCTGCGGATATTCAGCGTTTGAAGCGTATTTTGATAACGAAATTGCAAGGCGGGGCTTTTCAATAATCATATCCCCTGATCGTGGCATCCGCAGACCTTCTTTTTTCTGGACTGCTACAATAGCGATTCCGGTTGTAAGAGCATCGTGAATTTTGGTTAAATATTCAGCGCCCTTTGTATAATCAGAGTCACGAAACTCCATATAATCAATTATGTTTAGAGCATCTGGTTTTATGACAGAGTGAAAATCAGAACTTTTCTTTATATATTCCGTTAGTTCATCTTGAACCCAAAAACTAAGCGGCAACCCGAAAGAGGCAAACCTTTTCTTAAATTCTGATTTGCTCATTTCGGAAGTTATGTATCGGATTGGCAAAAATGACTTATTTAAGTTTAGGACGTTCAGAAGAAAACTTGTTTTTCCGGCGTTAAATTCTCCAGCAACCAAAATAATATTGCCCTGGCTAATCTCTGCAATGTCGTTTAGGCCTAATGGTAGCTTTACCGGATATTCAACCTCTGGAGCTTCATGTTCATCAAATGTTATAAAATCGAAATTTGTTTCTACACGACGATAAACACCGTCTTGTGTTGGGTGTTGTTCTAAAATACCCTTTTGTTTCAACCCGTTAATTACAACCCTGATAGTTGTCTTGTCTTTAGAATTAACAGCATTTAACATCGTGTAACAGGTTTTTAACAGAAAATAACCGTTTGTTAACAGGACGAAGTCTTCAATTTCTCGTTTTATGTTTCTGTCTTTTCGCTCCGCACGTTCTAAAACGCTGTTAATTTTTGTTAAAATTTCATTTTGTGGAAATTTAGGATTGCAACGATCTGCCAATATATTTAATACGTTATGTGCATCTTGCTTAGATGCACCACCTTTGATTAAGCAATGAGCAATGTGAAAAAGGGTTTGATCTCTATATCCCTTATTGAGGTTAAAATTAACAGAATTTAACAGGGTATTTTCCTGATTTCCATTTTCTGTTACTTGCCTATATATAAATAATTTTTTAATATATGATATAGGTAAGTCCGCAAGTTCGACGTTTTTGTCGAATGGCGAAATTGTCCAACTGTAAGACTTTCCGTTACCGTTAGCAGACGGTGCGACCACTATGTAACCCTTCTCTCCGCGAAAATCAGTTCCCGGTATTATACCAGCGCCGATTGTCAGATTTGTGTCGGACGGATATTTAAAAAATAAATGCTGCCCGCCTCTAGGTGTTGAAACTGTCGGTGTGATTATTGAGTCTGGTATATACTCATTTATGTTTGTAAAACCTTCTTCACTATCTATATCAACAACAAATAAGTTGCTCAGTTTCCCGGTTACTATGCCAACATTATAGTTGGGGTTCTCCGTCCACCATTGCTCTATTTCTTCTTTTGTTGCGAGACGATCACGATATGGGATAGGCGAAAATCCTTTAGGCGGGACTTTTGCACCCGGCGCTAGTGGTATTACTGACCAACCATGTGAGTGATATTCAAGGGCAGCTTCAAGAAATATATTCATTGCCTGTCATTCTCTCCAAGCTAATTCTCAGTTAATTAAGCGGCAGGGGTGGAGAAGTCACCCTTTTCCGTTGCAAGCGTAGCCGCTGTTTTATTAAAATAGTGGTTCATTCAATTTGCGTTTCAAATCTTCATACATTTGAGACATAAAATCTTTTCTGCTTATTCCGTGAGACACAAACCAATCTTTGCATTGCCCGCTTCGTTCCTGTAGGTAGTCCAGCAAATCAGCATCTTTCAAATAAGAGGCTATTTTGGCCTTTCCTGTGGGTGTTTCTGCGTAGTTGTGGCAAACGTATTTACAAACCAACAAACCATTGCGCCAATCGTAGCGGAGCAAAAAGTTTTTACGCTTAACCAGATGATGATCTTCTAGGGGAACTTGTGACTTGTGTTGACCGCAGAAAAAACAACAATCATTGAAATGTTTGTGGACGGCTTCACGCCTTAACTTCAACAAGTTTGAATCTGACAATCCGTCACGTTTTTTTGGTTTAGCCATTTACCCTCCACAGGCAAGCAATCCACAGCACTTTGTCTATATGCTTGCAGTGTCCGTCTCTGTCGCGCTCGTAGTTGAGACATTCCCGGCGCTCGAAGGCTGCGGAGTTACTTCCGACGGTTTCTCGCTTTTAACGTATGTCGTGTAATCCGGTCGCCCTAAATGGTCCGTCATGTCATCATCCCTCATAAATCAAATCTAAAATTTTAACCTTTTTCCGTGTGGCCAGTGATAATATCATGGCATTTTGAGGGCTTATCGCTTTTCCCTTATATGCTCGCCACACCATAACGTGATCTATATTATGTTTTTTAGCAAACTCATAAGGGTATGTTTTTTTGTCGTCTATGTATTTTTTAAATTTCATGATTGCTAAATACCATACGATATTAATGAGTGCAATCTTTTTTTACAATATATTAAAATATATTTTTCAATTTAGTAAAAAATAACGCTTGACTTTTTCCACCGATTAAATTAATCTGTTCACGAATTGAAGCACCACTCACAACCCATGTAGCTTTAACCGGCGCATGGTGCGGGAGCAAACAAAGCCCTGATGCAGTTGAACC
>JBAZHB010000146.1:0-3314 GCA_041652535.1 Candidatus Babeliales bacterium | reverse complement strand
CGGAAACCTAAACTTGTTTGCACCATCCGCTACTATCCCCATTTGGTTAAAGCTTCGTCCAAGAACGATGTTTCCAATGTGACTTGGCGAACGGGTGATGATGGCGTCAACTGGAATGTTTAGGTACTCGGCTAACTCGTAGAGTCCACGGAAGTAAATCTGCCCAAGCTCGTACGTGCAACGCGCGTCTGACAGGTTGTAAGCTTCAAGTTCACTGTAACTTAACTCTTGCATCTTTGAGTAATCCACTTCAATCGGGTTTAGCTTGAAGTGCCGCGCAACCTCTTTTAATCCACGATTCTTTAAACCCGCGATTGTAAGCACGTAATCGTTTCGTGTTTCTTTGTCAATGTCAAACGGGACTCTACCGTTCAACATGATTGTGTGCTCGGTTTGTCCTTTACCGCGTTTCTCAAATTCATTCTTTAAAACATAGGGTATTCCGCCGTTTCGTCCGATGTCACATTTGATTCCAAAACGGTTGCAATTTTGAATCAAAACTGGATAATCATAAAATCTGCCGTTAAAATCGGTTGGCACATCGGGGTCAATAGATTTGAAGTGTTCAATGAATTCGAGAATTGTTTCTTTAGGCTTGCCCTTATTGTAAAAGAATGCTCGTTCAGACTGTTTTTCACCCCAAGTTGCAATGCTGTCTATAGTGTCAGTTTGACTGTCAGGCGAAAGTCCCGTAGTGATTGTCTCGCAGTCCCAGCCGAACAACGTTGGATAGTTGCTTAGAAACTTGTAGCCTAAATCGACAGCAACACGCATCTTGAACGGCAATCGATCGTCAATCGTGTACGCATTGCGGCAACGTTCAAGCACGTCTTCGTTGTCAAAAATCATTTCGTAAATTGTATGATATTTCATGTCGCTAAGAAGCTTCTTTTGCACTGGCTTGGCACCCTGCACTGGACGCAGACTGTAACAGTACGGCTGAAACGGCGGCTCAACCATTCGATGCTTGCCGCCTATCTCCCACAAATCCAAGACGGTGCCATGCATCGAAGTGCTTTTTGACTCAGCGCTAAGTAATACCAAACCTGTTTTCCTATCAGCTTTTCTGTGATGATAGTAGTAACAGTGCAGAGTGTTTATAAACGTTGGCTTAATTGGTTAAATTACTTATATAATTAAGTTAGTTTAACAATAAACTAAACAAATGTTCAATAATTAACAATTAATTAAACAAAATAAAAAAAGATGGTTAAGAGCGCTGTTCTGCCCATGAACCGTTTAAAAAATTACAGAGAGATAGAGAGGGGATTGGAGAGTCACGGTTCATATGTGGGTTTCAGAGCGCCCGTTACATTGAAATGGGCTATTAAGCGCCCAAGTCTCTTGTGATGCTTCTGTACGATATCGTGCGGGTTTCCGTCACTGCGCTGCCAAGCTGAATAGTCACTTTCGAGTAACCATGCAACAGATGATACTCCATAAACGGATACTCGGTGTCACTTGCAATCGTGAAGACTTTTTTGTCAAACGCTTTGTCACTGTAGTTGGTGCCGTCGATTTTATTGTACATCCTAACCGTTACGGTTGTGCCTTCAGCCGCAGTCACGAGCACGTCAAGGTCAAAGAACAGCGTTAACGAGTAAATGCCCGCTTTAGCTACTTCAACAACTTGTGTTTCGTTAACGTCGTGAGCAACAGTTATAGCGTGAGTTGCGTCGCCAGCATCAACGGGTTGATCATTGATTTTGTCTGTTTGAACCTTAATTTGTTTGTTGATGGCAACGAGGCTTGTGCCAGCAACCGTGTCACTCTTTTTGCCAACGACGTCGCGCATAGTCGCATCAGTCGCGGCATCTTCAACTGGCACGTCATGGTAACCGTCTATAACGTCGATTGCTGCGTCAGCAACTTTAACTAATGATACGAGGCTTGTTCCTGCGACGGTATCAGATTTCTTTCCTACAACGTCACGTATAGTAGCATCAGTAGCGGCATCTTCAACGGGTACATCATGCAAGCCGTCAATCACATCGACGGCTGCGTCTGCAATCTTTACTAATGAGACAAGGCTTGTTCCAGCGGTTGTGTCGCTTTTTTTGCCCACTACGTCACGCAAATTAGTGTCAGTCGCGGCATCCTCAACTGGAACAGTATGTAAAGCTTCAAGACGCTTCGTGCTTGCAACAATGCTTGTTCCAGCAACTGTATCGGATTTCTTGCCCACGACATCACGTATAGTAGCATCAGTGGCGGCATCCTCAACTGGAACATCGTGTAATCCATCGATTACATCAACTGCTGCATCAGCGATTTTAACTAAAGAAACAATGCTTGTTCCAGCGACTGTATCAGTCTTTTTACCAACTACGTCACGTATAGTAGCGTCGGTAGCAGCGTCTTCGACGGGTACATTTTGCAATGCGTCGCTTGTTGAATGCGCTGATGTAATTGCGCCTGTAACTGTACCTTGACTTGCGGTGATGGCTGCTTCCACGGCGCTTTCATCTGCGGGGTCACTTGGCAGATTAGTGGTTTTTGCATCGATTTTTTTAGCTAAAGCCACAATGCTTGTTCCTGCAACGGTGTCACTTTTTTTGCCTATTACATCACGCATGGTAGCGTCGGTTGCGGCGTCTTCAACTGGCACATCATGCAACCCATCAATCACGTCGACGGCTGCGTCTGCAATTTTAACCAAGGAAACAAGGCTTGTGCCAGCAACTGTATCGGATTTCTTGCCGACTACATCGCGTATAGTAGCGTCCGTAGCGGCGTCTTCAACGGGAACGTCATGGTAGCCATCGATTGTTTCGACAACTGCGCCGATTGCAGTGGTTGGATTGCCCAGTTTAGCGGTGACAGTTGTTAATGTGTCGCCACTGGGGTCGCCAACGTTAGTGTTTATGGTTGTGACGGCTGAAAGAGTGTCTGACGCGTCATCATGCTCGTCAGCAATTTCGGTACTGCGCACATGAAACTTTGACGTTTCAGATTCGCTCCAACCAAACTCTACAACCAAATGTTCCTCGGTTGCGTCGGAAGCTACCTTATAGAAAAAGAAGTATCGTCCAGCCGCATCCCGTTCCATCGCACGCCATCCGCTTGCGTTGGGAAAAACTGTGTCGTCAGTTGGATTATCCAACGCTGTAGACAACGCAGCTTCTTTGTAAAGCGTGGCAGTAACATAAGTGCCTACGGTCTGGATTACCCGCACGCAAACTTCGTTGTCGTCGGGGTCTTCCATGTTGCCTGCTTCATCGTAAACGTTGCAAGCAATTCGGTAGGCGCGGTTGTCGGCAGCGGGCTTATTCATTTCCACTGGCACGGCGGCCGTAAATGACGTATTATTTTGG
>JBAZHB010000145.1:0-3470 GCA_041652535.1 Candidatus Babeliales bacterium | reverse complement strand
ATGGACAGCTTCTTTTTAGAAACCACGAATCCCATACACACTTTCATGTATATTTTCTTCAAAAAAACAGGTTTTTTCAGCCCCATAATTTCCGCTTAAGCCCGAAAGGGTGCCTCGCGCTCTCTATTATTATATCTTTTCTATTAAATAAAATATACCTTTTAGCCCTTAAGCGAAGATATCGCATGTACTCAGATTTACTATGCACCTTGCAATCCACATAATAATAGTAAAAGTGCGCGCCCACTCCCAGAAAAATATAAAATGTGGACTGTTCCACGCGTCAACTGGACAAACATTATATTGCTGAATCTTGCATTAAAAGTGTGTAAACGTTGCAGAGGCAGTCACCATACTTTAGACACTAAAGTGTATAAAAGGATGGGGCTTGAAAGCGGCTGTCATAACTCCCGCCCGTGCGCCCCAAAGACACAGCCTGCCACACGCTACGCCACGGTGGGGCACGCTGAGCCAGCTACAAGGCTCTCCACCTGCTACTACAAGGAACAGTCAGGGCACAGCGGGAGCACACGTTTATGTACTATATTTACATTTTATACATATCCAACGGTCTAAAGGTATAACGGTTATTTTATCACCATAATAATTTTTGGTGCCAGATAACGGAACCATTTCATTGCCGCATTCTGGACATTTAGGATATGTTATTATAGTTATGTCTATCATGTTTACTTTACTTCCTTCTTCTTGTAACCCAATCGAAGTCTCCGCCGCCAGGCAATAGTTCCTGATATATTTTGCATCGTAAACATTTACGTGAAGCGGGTTTGAATTTATTTGTATGTTTATTATTTTTAAATTTATGTATGCCTATTTTACACAGTAAATTCATTCATACACTATCCTATCTTTTTCAGGCAAATTTTGATTTATGTAGTCAAGAACTTGTTTGATTGCGAGTTTATTCATGCAATAATTGTATAATTCTGGATGTATTGCTTTAAGCACTCTGAACCGATTGCCTTTATCATACATTATTCCAAACATACAGAATATGCATCCAGTGTGTCTAACACCTTTATCGTAAATACATGAGTAAGGCAGATGCTTTTCTTGTATATATTGCCAAATATCTGATTCAGTCCAGAATCCAAGTGGTGTACTTTGCTCTGCACCCGCTTTGGCAAAACTGTTGCATCCTTCTCGCAAATAGCGTCTTTCTCTAACTGATGAATCAGACGCCATTGTGCCAATAAACGGGCGTTTTCCACTAACTTTAGTATAGTGATGCAATGGATTCTTCTTTAGGATGTTGCAGCAAGCATCTGAAATCTTGAATGGTGCACCACAAAGAAACTTGTATTTCTCTGAGATTTTGAATTTGCCGTTGATGCCATTCCAACGCATGTCTCGCGTGTGTTGCGTTGAACACTCTCGATATTGCTGAATGTAATGAGCTTGTTCTTTAGAAATAACTGGATAACCACGTTTCTCAATTACTTCCAAAAAAGTCATTTTAGGTCTAAGCCATGTGACATTGGATATCGTTTTAACAAAGTTTCTGATGAATGGGTCTTCGAGTCCTGTGTCTACAAATACGGCTTCAACATCTGGATAAAGCGAACGTACAATGTCAAGTAGAACGGTTGAGTCTATGCCACCGCTAAATGATACATAGACTTGTCCATCAAAAAAGTCATAGAATTGTCGAATTGCTATTTTGGTTAACTCAATTTTTTGGTTTAAATCAAAGTTTTGTCTTTGTCTCAATTCACTGATAGTTAAATAAAGCAAATTTTCAATCGGCATCTTATTCATCCACCGTGTTCACATTCGGATTATCCGCCGTGAGCCAATCGTGGTCTAAACCTCTTTCCCGACGCTTTTCAGGGTTAGTTTGGGCAGACGCCTTCTTGTACTCGTTGAATTCGCGGTAACTGTTGTCAAGCCACTTGTACCAACCCATGCGCTCGTACTCTTTTCCCCACTTTTCAAATTGGGGGGCAAGCTGGTAACTGTCGTTTTCGTTTTGGGTTACTATGCGCAGGAAATAGAGTTCTTCAAGAATCTGCTCGGCTTTCTCGTGGCGCGTGTGCAACGCGTCAGCCATGCTGTTGATGCTTACCACGCCCGTCTTGAGCAGGTGATAAAACGCCTGGATGCGGTACAGCGGCGGCGTCTGGATTAAGGCTTTACCGACAAAGTTTACTTCTTCAATGTCCACTTTGTTTTTGCCTCGGACACACGCAAGTATAGTCCAAAGCTTCTTAGCTTGGTTTAGGACGCGCGAGGGCATCTCGCGTTCGCCACGAAAACTAATCGAGTCGCCTTCCGTGTTAACGTAAACAGCCGTGCGCATTGACGCGGTAAACTTGACTAAGCCAATGATTAAATCCTTGTAATCTGTGGGTGTCTCATACTGGCGAATGACGACGCTACTTAGGAACTCGTTGACTTTGCTTTGCAGGCGCTTGCGCTCTTGAAGATACGAGTCGGTTTGCTGATCGAAAATGTCTGAGAGCACATCGTTTTCTTCGCATGCAAACCTAATCTTTATGAATCGTTCGCCCAGTTGGTTGCTAAGCGTGTAATAGGCGTCAATGATTGGCGTCATGCCAATATTGAGCCCAAACTTGGATTCAATGCGGGTTTTCTCTTTAACGTTGCCAAACCCCTTTTCCACATATCCGTCGTACACGTTGCGGAGTGTGCCAAAGATTGCGTTGCGCTCGTCCTTGTTTGAAGTTAACGTTTGGCTCATGTCTTTAACGTACACTGATTTGCCGTCGAAGCATCCGAGTATCCCAAACGTGCCTTCTTCGGGCTTGAAACCTGAAATCAAGGATGCCTTAGTTAACTCGTCTATGGTGTACGTGTGTTTCCAACTGTTCATGAGGCGCATCAACTCGGTTTTGCCGCTGCCCGACGCCGCGATTAGGTACACCCATAAAGCGTCTCCGTCTGGCCAATATTCGCGTTCAATGCCTGTTGCCAATATGAAGTCAATGACATCCACGTCATCCTGTTTTAGTTTAACATGGTTGGCGATGGCGGTTCTTAATTCCGTGAGCATCGGTGGCTTCCACGCGAGATGCACGGGCGACTTGTGGGGTATCCCATTGCATTCGGGGCACAACCCTTTCTCTTTAGCCCACTTACAGGTGATTGGCTTGCGATTGTTTTTCTTCACGTTTTCAAGTTGGTTCTGCGTGTAGCCTTCAGAATAATCGTCGTCAAATGCCAAGATGCGGTGGACTTCACGTTCGCCTGCTTCGCCAAAGAAAGTGAAGGTTTGCGACAGAAAAATGCGTTGTGGATTAGTAATGTGCACCTTGGCTTCGGCGTCTTTGGCAATCTTTGCGATCAATGGGCACTCGTACAGCTTAGCGATTTCGCCGTCGCGTTCATACACAACCTCACCCGTGTCCTGCACGGAATCTTTAGTGTCAATTGAAGTTTCAAATTCATGCATCTTGTTAATGAAGTCTTTGGTGACTTCAAAGATTTTA
>JBAZHB010000144.1:0-3487 GCA_041652535.1 Candidatus Babeliales bacterium | reverse complement strand
GTTGTGTAACCTCTATGAAAGCATTGTCTATGGCCGTGTTGCGTAGTGTATTCATAAGTTTAGTTGGGTTGCTGTGCTGTTGCAGTAGGTAAGCTATATTGTGTTCGATGGCAGCGTCTATTAGTGCCTGGATGCTTGATGCTTCGACGACTGTTTCGGTTTCTATTTGGGTTATCTCGATGATGGTCATTGGGTTGTCACCTAAATGAAATATTCCAAGTTTTTTAGAATCCTTTTATGATTGTCAGATATTGGTGCATAAGGTTGCTTGTTGAAATAAGCAGTTATTAGCAATTTAGCAAATACGAAACTATATTCACCAGTTATTTCAGCTACATCATTTTCGCTCAATGATCCACTTTGTAAAACCTTTTCAATAGATAATAGTATGTCGTTGCATGACGTATGCATCATTTGAGTTATTTGAGATTTAATTTGCATTGTTAAGTCAAATGGTAACTGCATTAATTAGTCACCTTCTTTATTGATGTGTTTGGTATGGTTGACTTGCATGAGCCACAAGTTATGGTTAAAAGTTGGCTTGTGGTCATGGTTGTGTGCCCGCATTTGGGGCAGTTTACGCCTACTCTCTGTTTTTTGTGTATCATTCGTTATCAAACCTTTGTTACTCCTACTACTACTACTCTAAGGATATAAGGTTTGCGGTTACTACTATCATCAATAAGAATGTTGGTAAAAATGGCCATGCGCGTGATCTTGAAGAGTCTTTCAAGAAACAGCAAAGTTTCCCAGGATGGCTTCATGTACAAAAGTGTACATTTATGCCTATTTTAGTGTATGTAAGAATCTGCCTATTTCCATAATTAAATACGCTGAAAATTTAAAGCTTAATTAATGAATTACAATAAACTATAGGTTGTAAGCAAACTCTACTTGTTGCCCGTTAAGTGTGAAATCCGCTGTTGGCGACTCGTATTTGCTTGACTGTATCTTTTCGATGCGGTTGCGCAGTTGATAAAGGAACTGTCCTTTGTGCAAGTTGAAAACGCTGTTTAGGTTGGGGGTGCCGTCCTTGTTTAGTCGGTCAGTGTGTTCTTTGCCTACGAATCCTTTAACGTAGTTTAAGTCGTTGTTTTCTGTCGTGAAGCCGAAATAGCGTTGCTGAGTAATCTTCACTAAAGCTTTATCAAGCATTGCGGGGAACTGCGTGATTGCCCCGAATCTCAAATTAAAGTTTGCCCCTACAGTTACGATGTCGATGCATGGGCTGAACTTGTGTGGTGAGCGGAAGCACCCGTTTGAGAAGTAAGTGTGGGCTTCCTCGAAAAAGATGAATTCGAAGGGTGCTTTTTTGAACCCGTATTTCTTGTGCCAATCGTACAGTGCTTGGCAAAACGCTATTACATAGTTGACTCTTTCCGTGTAGCATAGTTGCGCTAAATCGAGGATTGCGGATTGGTTGGCTGGCACGTCCACGTCGTCGCCTGGCTGCACTGTAACCACGTTTCTTATTGGGCTACAGTCCGTCCATGTGCCTGAAACGTCAATCACGTAAACGTTGATTCCTGCGTCCACTATGGTTTTAACGATATGCTTCATAAGCGTGCTTTTGCCTGACTGCGAGGTGCCACACGCGAACATACCTGTGTCTTTGGCTTCCGTCAAGTTGAAGGGGATCAATTAGATAACCATTTTTTGTATTCTTTGACTATGTTTTATGAGATAATAATTAATGGTTTGTTCTCTACGTTTATCGTTTTCAAGAAAACTTAGTATTTCAGCATCAAGAATTTCTGCCATATCTCTATGTTCTGTAATGAGGTGTTTAAGCGATGATGATAAACGGTTAAAGTTGCCATAGATTAAAGCGTCTATCCAATCTTCGCTTTTGTTTTCTTGGGATTGCAGAATGTACTTGAGTTTTTTGCGTAAAATGTTGTTGGATGGATATTTTGGTTTATTTGTCATGCTTTTCCCCTTTTAATCTTCAATTCGCCAAGTTTGCCTTCGTGTTTGTATAAGTGATATTGTGGAACTGTGATACCTACACCGTATTCATTTATTGATTGTATAGGAATTACTGTAATTACGCCATATCCTATGCTTAATAGTTCATTTACTCGTTTTTCGAAGTTTTCATTGGATTCTTTAATGTCTTGGGTTAAAATTCTTATTTCATACCACATTAAGCTTTTCCCCTCTTGTTTCTGTATTCGAGTTTCCAGTGGTTAGCCGTCAAGTGCCCTTTAAGTGAAGTCTCGGTGTCGTAGACGTTGCTGCAGTGTGGGCATGGGTGATTAAAAGGTTGATCGGTCATTTAGCTATGCCTTCTTGTTTATCCAGGTTTCTGTGGTAACTCATTTCTTTAGCGAGTTCCATGCAGAATTGTTTAATGGTCATTTTTGGTTTAACAGAAAGTTCGTTTTGGAATGGTGCATATTTTTGTATGTAGTTGAGTAGTTCCTTGTTGTCGGATAGTGAAAGTTTCTCTTTAGTTGTCATTGTGGTTCACCTTTGCTTAAGCAACCATTGCTTTTAATCATGCCAATGTTGAATAATGGGTATTGTTTATCATTTTTGCCTATGCATGGTTTATTGGTGTCGTGTAATGATCCTGATGGCGTTGCGTCGGCTTCAATCCAAGTTTTGCCGTCAATGATTAATGCGAATCCTTGCGCGGAATCTTTGGTTGTTCTAATTTCGAAATCGATTTCTCTGCCGTTGAGGTTAGCTAAAATTGATGCGTTGCGAACTCTGATTGTTCTCATTGTAAAATCACCGTTGTTGTTACAGCGTGGCCATGTTTACCTGTTATTGATGTCGTGTTGTGGCTTTGCAGAGTCTTTTTGCCAATGCAACTTTGTTCATGGGTTGCCAGTTCCTTTTTGGCATGATCAATTTGCTGTGGCAGTTTTGGAGTAAAAGAGATGCCGCATTTTGGGCAGCCTAAGATTGGGTTGGTCATTACATTTGTACCTCATTTACTTCAACGTTGGATTCTTTGCCATGTATTTCTAATTGTGATTCTTCATCAAAAATCATGGCTGCACTTGTTTTTAGGGATTCATTACGTGAGATAACCCAGTCGATGAAGTCTGCAAAAAGTTGTTCAACCGTTTTTTCTGTGGTTATCACAGCGTTAATTTGTATATCTTTTTTGGCTACGGAGTTCATCCATCTTCACCTTGATGGTAGTGATAGTAGTAACAGTAGTTTATAAGGGTTGTGGAATGCCTCAGAAAATGCCTGTTTTCAAATTTCAAGCCTGAATCTTGTATTTAACAGGGGAAACGAATTGGCTTATATTGTTACTTAACAGGGGAAGCTATTATTATTATTTAACAGGGGAACATTTTGGTTGCTTAAATAAAAAAGAGTGATAAAAAAGAGTGGGGGAAGTTGGGAACCGTTACTTAACAGGGGAAACAATTATTTTTGCAGATCATAATCTTGCAGGTTATAGTCTTGCAGGTTGCATAGGCACTCCAACGCGATTTCTTGAGCTTCCAGCACGAGCAAGTCGTTT
>JBAZHB010000143.1:0-3500 GCA_041652535.1 Candidatus Babeliales bacterium | reverse complement strand
CATGTCGTAATGCCGTTATCCGCCATTGAAACGGTAGACGAACCTGATGTCATTACCGCTGAACCGTATGCTATCTTGTGCGAAGTTGCTGCGTATTGTACGCCGTTAAGGTTGGTAAACGACGGCGTAAGCAAAGTACCGGCTGAGTCTTTGTAGCCTTCAAATCGTGCGTATGAAGACACTCTCGTTGTTTCAGTTCCCATTCTATTCACCTCCTGAAAGGAAAAGCCACCGGTTAAGGTGGCCTGTTATTTTAAGCCGGTATGTTCCCAATCAACCAGTTAAATCCGTACACACCCGCTCCAAAGCGACAGTATACCCCGACTTCCCAACTCATCGTCTGCCAATTTCTGTTTTCTGTAGCTTCCGGTTTTACCCTGTCAAGGAAATACAGATTTTCCTTCATGGCTTCGCTATCTATCCAGAACCACGGCGAGTTTGTTTTACTGGTCTGCCTCACTATCTTGTTCCAGACAATTACCCTGAACATACCCTGATAAATATTGTACTCATTGTTTGCTACAGTCGGTTTCTTGTCGCTGTTAGCAAGTTCAAGAGCGGGTTTGGCAAGGTCAAGCCCTACCATCAACGTATCACCAAAATATGAACCCTGGTTTCCGACATCGTCCGTGTACTGTCCCATTGTGATAATGTTGGAATTCAGATTATCGCCGTCCAACGTAAGGATAGTCTTGTTGTCGAGTGAAGTACTGGGCGCGTCGCCACTCTTGCTTGTGTGGGAATCGCTTACAAATGCAACACCGTCTGCAGAAAGTGTCCAAGTGTATACATCTCCATCTTTTGTGAATGAAGTCTGGTCACAGTTGACAAACATTTGCGCTGCAAAGTTTTCCTGCGTCCTGTAAGCAGCATTCATCATCGCCCCTGACTGGGTTTTCATTGACAACAGTTTATTGTCGTCAAGGAATTTCCTGCCAAACGATGCAGTATCGGAGAATTCGGTAAAATCAATGTTCTTTGTGAAGTATTCCTTGATATCCGAATAGTTCCTTGAACCGTGATGCTGTTTAAGATCACGCCTTGCGCTCGTCCCACTGATAGCCACTTCCGGTTCGTCAACATCCTGCCTGTTGAACAGTTGGCTTATCATGCCGGTATTAGCCTTTGCTGCGCCTATTTCTTCCATAAACGCAAATATGGCGGTATCGTATTTCAATTTGTTATCGTAAAGGCTTTTTATCCCTTACCTCTTACACTTTACCATTGTGTAAGTTCGGCGTACATTTTCATCCATAAAGGATGGCGAGCACTCTTGGGAAGATTATATTTATTCACTTCCTACGCTCTACGGTAGACTACAGCCTTTTCGCAATCTGTAGACTTACCACGGTATTACCGAATTTATAGGCCGGTTTCACCGTCTTTGCTCACTTTAAGGTTGGCAAATATTGCTCATTAAATCAATGTACTGTAATATTTTTTCTTCTCGGATCGAAAGGTAAAAACCTTGCACTTTATACCATTCTAAAAAGTTCTTATTTGCTTTTGACCTATTGCAACTACCGCACGAAGCGACGATATTGTTTGCGGAATAATCTCCGCTTTTTGTTACGGGTATCAAATGTTCCCGTTCCAACTTTTTCTCTTTGCCACAATAACAACATTTGTTTTCGAAATACCGTTTGCAAATTTCCCACTGTTCAACTGTTAACGTTGCCTTTAAACCCTTTTGAATTGCCCTTCGTCTATGACTTCTAATGGTATTCTTATCAGGGTTATTTTTAACATAATTTCTTTGTGTTTGCTTGAACTTTTCGGGATTTTCCAAGATATATTTTTTATTACGTTCCCGGACTTTTTCCGGATTTTGCTCACGGTACTTCCTTTTTCTTTCTGCTTCCTTTTCTCTGTTTGCCCAATAAAGATTTTTGTGGTATTCGTCTATTTTTTCTTTATTGTCAAGGTAGTGTCGCTTGTGGTATGCCCTTTGCTGTTCAATCCTCTCATCTCTATTCTTGAGGGCATTTTCTTTTACCTGTTCAAGTATCTTTTCTCGGTGTTGCAGGTAATATTCTTTTCTTAATGTAAGTGCTTTTTCTCGGTGTTGCAAATAATAATTTCTACGATATTTTTTCTTTTCTTCATTTATCATAGTGCAAATCCTTTGCAGTACATTGTTTATTGTCTTACCGTCTACCAACCAGTTTGTTAAATTCTGTTGCTGTATAATTAATCATTCATGCCACCCCCTTATATTGCAGGTGCAAAGATTACATAGATTGAACTTGTCGGAGAATCCGCAGTTGCAACCTTGTAAACCCATGCACACGTGCCTGCCGCTACTGCGCCGTTAACGCTCGTTCCAACCGATGCAGTACCGATATTGACTTTGGTTCCTGCGAGGGTTGCGGCTGTTATAGCGGTAGATGGCGTTGTTTTCCACACCTGATTATCGTTTGCAGGAATTACCGTAGGGTAATACGCTGCTGTTACGACAGATGATGCGGCTGATACCTGGGAAATTGCGTATACCGTATCGGCTGAATCTGCATAGCAAAGGGCACCGCCCGTCACTTTGAGTGCCTGACCGTTGTATAACGCATAACCGCTTAATGCGGCTAATCTTTTTTCTGTGGTGAGGCTGTTGCCGTCACCTTGAACGAATTTTGCGAATTCAAACATAATTATCGCCTCCTAACGAGGCATTAAGCCCCGTCATTCTGTCCGATGATATTTTGCATAATAATACTTTTGCTTCATGGGATCTTTAATCCCCTGGCTATCGAGTTGCTTTTTGACTGCATCCGGTACAACAACGTTGTCATATTCTGACGCTGTTGTAGAACCGTTTACCTTTGCTGTATGGGCTGTACTCATTACTGTAGCCTTTTCTTGATTGGCACCGGCTTTTTTGGCTGTTTCAATGTCTGAATCGTACCGGTGTTCCTTCAAGTGGCTTACAAGAGTGCGTTTGCTTTTGCCTTCATCCCATGCGTTCCAGACTTCAACAGGAATGTCTTTTGGCTCCTTAATGTCAGGAAATGCTTTTTTCACTTCCTGAAAGGAGTTGACCAGAAATCTGTCCTGGCGTTCTTTTTGGACTGACTTGATAATGGGATGTTCATTGATTTTACCCAAAACCGCATCAATGATTTTCTTTTCATCGATAGCAGGCTTTTCAGGTTTTTCAGGTGTGAAAGGTACTTCTTCCAATCCGTCCAAATATTCAAGATATTCGTCAACAGTGGTGTACCCTTCCGGCAAAGCTTTTTTGCTGATTTTCTCAAACTTAGACTTATACCCTTCATTTTCTTTCAAAAGGTCGTCGGCAAGCTTGGCTTTCCTGCGCATCTCAGCCCATGCCGCGTCAGGTTTGTTTCCGTCCGGTATCTGGTCGGCTGCACCAGAAGAATTATCGCCTGTAGTACCTTCAGGTATTACCGTTGTGGCTGTGGTGGTCGCTGCTCCACCTTTATCGCCTTCTCCATCCATAAACGGTGTTTTGAAATATTCAAATAATTTCATAAAATCCTCCATAT
>JBAZHB010000142.1:367-3534 GCA_041652535.1 Candidatus Babeliales bacterium | reverse complement strand
AATCATTGCGATCCAAAAGATTCTTGAGAAACACGAATGTTGGTCGGATGAACAAATCGCGCAATCAGACAGTTTCTACGAAGACGCTGTAAAAATCGTAAGCGACATTGCAGACATAGTCGGATGGCCTAAAGCTCCATACGATGACGAAGATGATGAATCGGATGATTAACCATGAGCAAACTTAACAAAGCAAACCAAAAGCACCTTAAAGAAACCGCTGACGAATTTGTTGAGTCAATGCGGGAATACGCGGCTTCATGCGTTATCCTCGGTGACGTTGACAGATTAGCAAGAATGGTTAATCACGTTGAAATCTTGACTGGCTACGAAGTGCTTGACGCCCTCAAAAAGAAGGGACTACAAAAAGACATAGACGCTTTATGCGACAAGGCAGGACGAATAGCATGAGCATTCAACTTGACGTTTCAGCCCCTTACCACGCGACTGCCGTGCAAGCCATCCAGTTGCGTAACATCACGGCGGGGCAACTTGAAAGCTTCCTAACCGAAGTCGCCAACGCCGACATGCAAGTGCTGCTGGACTATTTAAGCAAACACATCGTCACGGGCGAAACAATAGGTAGCATCCGCATGCGTCTGCTTGAACGCTCCAACGACAAAGTTTCAATCGCGGTTGGTTCATCCACAAGAGGTTCACAATTACGTTGGCTCGACGTTGGCAGAAAAGAAGTGCGACCGATAAATCGCAAGTTCCTGCGGTGGATAAGCCACCCGTCGGGCGTAATCATCTTTAGCCGCTACTCGCGTGCCACTCAGCCAAGCAACATTATGCGAACCGCCGCAACCGTGGCGATGAGTAAAGCGCCTGAAATAGCGCAGCGCACAATTGCGGTGCCTCAAGGAACCGTGTAAAGTCACAGTCATAAATGGTGAACAAAATGACAGAAACAAAACTACTTAAAGCTCAAATAAATTTGAAAATAGTATTAGCAGTACCTTACGAATCAAATGGCATAGAAGACCTAACTATAACTCAAGAAGATAAAGATAAATTATCTCAAGAACTTGAATCATCTTTAAAGAAATCTTACGGTACACTATGCGAAAGCGCGAAAGTTACTGTATTTAAAATTTTAAAAAATTAAAGGAATGAAAACAAAATGTCATCTACAACAGGTAAAAGTTGGGTTTTAGGGACTTATGCAGCCGCAGTATTCACAGACCTTGGCGGAAAACCCTTTGACGTCCGCATCCAAAGACACAGTACAACAACTAAGGAAGCTGGCACAGGCCAACGTAAGCTTGCAAGCATCGACAGTTCAGGCGTCTACTACACAATCGATTTCAAACTTAAAGTTACAGCGCTCGCCACATTCATAAACGTGAACTGCTTCGTTACAGCCGAAGGCGTCTTGCCATCGTTTAGCCTATACACGGACGACGGAATCACCAAACGCGGATTCACCGCATGCTACGTTAACACATGCAACATCGAAGGCGGACAAACGGGCGCTCTTACAGCAAGCATCCAGGTAATCGCCATCGCAAACGAAGACAAAACCTTAACGGGTACGCTTCCAACGATTGCACCGATGACTAAAGCTGCAGTTACAACATTGTCGATTGGCGGAACAACAATCACGAAATGGACAAAGTTCAACTTTAACATCAACAACAACGTTAAAGTGCTCGCGACAGGCAACGGCGTGGCAATGACTGAAATATGGGCGCAGCAAGCCGAATACAGCGGCGCATTCACATTCGTTAAAACAGCCTCTTTAACCTACGGATATGCAACCGATGTTGCTAAAGACTTAATCATCACGTTAGTCAACAACGCTGGATCGCCAGTGACGACAACCTACACGTTTGACGACGTGCGCTCAACAAGCAACGAATACTACGTGTCTGAACTTGACATCACCTACGAATCTGTAGCGTGGGACTGCGACGAACTCGCCATAAGTTAGGAGACATTCAAAATGCGTCCAATCAAAACCTTCCAGATGCCACAGTCAATCGTTGACAGCGCAGGCACAGCTTGGGCAGGCGTGTACGTCGTGCATGAACTTGATGCACGAGAGTACCTTCAAGCCCAATCAAGTGCCACGTCGTTTATGATTGAAGATTATGTAGCGCAAAACAAAGGTAAACCCGAAGCTGAACAAGCCCGCTGGAACGGCGTTATCCCCGAAGACGTGATGATGGTGCATATCGTCTGTAAAAGCGTGACTAAAGATGGCGTCCAGCTTGACCCCAAGGTTGCTGTTCCAAGCAAAATATGGGAAGCATTATCGTGGCACTCGCTGCCCGCCAATACAATATCTAAGGACGAGTTTGAAGCCCTTTTTTTATCTTCAGCAACAAGCAACCCTGCCACATCGCAACCCAAATCAACATGATGCAAACTGGCACGGCTACGCTGTCTGACCTCACGGCGAAGCAACTGCAACAATACTTTCCCTACCTGCGTGCGTGCGAAATGGAACAGGCGTTAAATACACCGCCTGAATAATCCACTCATTTTTATTTTAAATTAGTTTTTATTTAGATGTAACAATAGGATTCAATACTCGATGAATACGACAAAGTTGATTTCTATAATAAGTAGCGCATTGAAGGTCTGACGCTAAAGCCATGTCTGATGGTAATTCACCATGATTTTCGTTCAAGATTTTGTTAACTTCCTTAATTCGTTTCACGCTATCACAATCAATATTTTGGAATCTTGGACAGTTGAAAGCACCGTTTTCTATGCAATTAGAACAATCGTCTGGATACCCTAAACAACATGATTTTATATAATGATGATTCGTTTTTTCATCCATTTCTTGCTCACAGCCTTGTGCTACTACTACTACTATTAACCTAATAAACCCTTCTTTAATTATTAAACAACGGTATTTAAATTAAGGCATGATAGTAGTAGTAACCGTTAGGACTTGACGCTTGCATGGCATACAGCAACTTCAATTATGAAACCCGATTCACCGCAATAAACACGATGACGCCCGCAGTTAACGAAGCCGCTAACAGCATGGAGATGCTTCGCGGTTCAACGCAGCGGGCAGGCGAATCAGCCCGCAGCGCCACCCAAGATTTTCAGGGACTCAACTCGGCTATTTCCACGGGCGGCTTCAAAAACGCCCGCGACTTTCCAGCCGCAATAGACAAAACAAGCGCCAGCCTCATGAACATGCGCGG
>JBAZHB010000142.1:0-357 GCA_041652535.1 Candidatus Babeliales bacterium | reverse complement strand
ACACTGTTCGGCGTCCAAATGGGCATGTTCTACGTTAGCATGCTAACGAGCAGCATGATGCAACTTGAAAGCGCCGCCAACAACGTTGAAGGCGCACAGGAACGACTTACCAAAGTCATCCGCGAAGGCGGACGGGGAACACTTGAATACCGCAACGCAGTGCGACAACTCGAAAACGCCCAAATTAATTTGCAACGTACGCAGGCATCCGTCAACATCATGACGGCTTCTATGGGCTTGCAAATGGTTAGCATGGGCATAAGCTTCGCGCAGGCTATCCCAAGCATCAACGCGGTGATTGGCACGCTACGCACATTTATAGCAACCATGACCGTGGCTAAAGCGTTAACCATAGTG
>JBAZHB010000141.1:0-3538 GCA_041652535.1 Candidatus Babeliales bacterium | reverse complement strand
ATGGAGGGCGAGAAAACGCATACGGCGGATGAATGGAAACTCATGGGTATTCAATATCATAAACGCCATGCACTACAGCATGCAGAAAAGCTATACACGGGGGATAATTCAGAAAAGCATGATGATAACTGTATGACCCGCTGCGCAATGATTAAATTTTTGGAGCAAACCCTATGATTCAAGTCACCATGCACGGCAAAAACAGAATGAGGCAGCGTTGCGGTATCAAGTCAAAGAGTGTTGTCCGCCTGGCCGGAATCGCCTTTGAAAAGGGTCTGACTCACGCCGACGTTTCCGGTTCGCTCAGCGGATACCTGACTTCGCTTTACTATTTCAACGGACAGGCGAACAATATCAGACTGTACGGAGATAAGATATATATTTTCTGCAATGACGTGCTTGTAACGGTTTACGATACGCCACGGAGGTTTCAGAACACAGTAAATAACCTTATGAGAAAGAAGAGGGAACAACTTGACAAGAGCTGAACTGCTGAAAATGCTCGAATCGGGAGCGTTAACCGAGAAGGAAGAAAAGGAACTGCTAATCCTGCTCGAGGCTGAAAGGAAAGAGGAAGCCTTACAGGACTATGCTATTTTTGCGGAGGAATACATAAAGATTGTCGATAAAAATAATCTTGTCGTGCCTTTTGTCCATAACAGTATCCAGAAGCAAATAAACGATACAATAAAAGAATTGCACGCAGCCGGTAAACCCGTTCTTGTCATAATCCTGAAAGCCCGTCAGCATGGAGCCTCCACAAATGAACAGGGCAGGATGCTTTGTAACTGCGCCACAAAAGAAAATCGCTTCGGCCTGATAGTGGCCCATGTAGACGATACCACCACTGAAATATTCAATAAAGCCAAATTTATGTACGACCACCTTCCGCCGCACATTAAGCCGTTGCAGAAAGCATCAAACGCAAAGGAACTCATATTTGACCGTCCGACAGGGTATAAGGGCAAACAGAAGGGACTAAACAGTAAAATTATTGTTCAGGTTGCAGGTAAAGTCAGTATAGGGCAAGGGTTTACGCCTACTTACGTTCATCTCAGCGAATTCAGCAGATGGCCTGCGCCGGAGGGGCAGGAACCATTAAAGCAACTTGCCGGTATATTGCAAGCCGTTCCTATGTCGTCAGAGACAGAGGTTGTAATTGAGAGTACGGCATGGGGATATAATGATTTCAAAGATCTGTGGGATGCCGCCGTTGCCGGAGAAAATGAGTGGACGCCGTTATTTTTTGCGTGGCAGGATAACCCCGAATATCAAATGGCGTGTACGGACGAAGAATACCAGAGAGAAATAGCGTCAATAAAAAAAGAAGCATTTCAATACCTGTTCGGGACAGAAAAACATGGCAAAAAAAGACCAGGGGTTATTGAAACGTTCAACCTGACAAAAGAACAGGTTAGATGGTGGATATGGTATCTCAAAAATAAGTGTAATAACGACCTTAACGAAATGAAGCAGTACAATCCGTCCACTCCGGAGGATGCCTTTATTGCAAGCGGAAGGCCGGTTTTTGATACTGAAATAGTTAAATTAAGGCTTGATGCGTTGAGGAAAAAATACAAAAAGGATCCGCCAAAACGCGGAAGATTTTATTTTGAATGGGGGACTCCTGAAACTCAAGATTATATTAAAGATAATTCGATAAAATGGCAGGATGATGATGAAGGGCCGGTCACTATATATGAATTTCCGCAAGCGGGATACCCCTATGTTGTCGGCGGTGATACAAAGGGTGAGGGCAGAGACTTTTATTCCGGATGTGTAATAAACAACGTCACCGGAAACCGTGCGGCCAGTGTACGCAACTGCTGGAACAATTCAAAGCCGTATACGTGGCAGATGTATTGTTTAGGACATTATTACAATCTTGCGTTGGTTGGCATAGAAATGAACTGGAACACGGGCCCTATTGAAGAACTTGAGAGATTGCACTACCCCAGGCAGTACCAGAGGAAAAGATACGACGATATGCTCGGCGAGTACAAAAACGCTCATGGTTGGAAAACGGACGGTAACACACGAAACTTGATAATAGATAAGGAAATTCATGTTATTGATGAAAATGCTGGCTTGATTAACGACATTACTATGCTTGAGGAATGTATGACGTTTGTCTACGACAAGAACGACCGACCCGATGCCATGTCCGGCAAACATGATGATGCTCTTTTCGCCGACATGATAGCAAGTGAAATAAGGCGGCACCAATCCTTTGAAGCAGAAATAGAAAAAGAAATCGTTCGAGGCGGCTTTGACGAGGATGTTCAGCAGAGTTATGAAGAGGATAATTTACCCTTCAACTGAGACGAATTGGACTCATAAAATCCGTGATAGAATTTAAGTAGAAAGGAAGTGTGTTTTAAATGCGCGAGAATAAATCTCAAAAATCATTTGATGAACTCTTCAGAGAAATTACCAACTCTGTCCCTCAATTTATCAAGGCAGACCAACTATGTTTAGCCAAAGAGAATAATCCATTCAGACCTTTTGTGCATGAAAAAGATATTCTGTTTAATTGCATTGACAGGTCACTAATGTTATTGCCTGAAATGTATTTTGAATGCAAAGATATGGATGCTGAAAAAACGACTTCAATTGTTGATGCCATTGAAAAACTGCTTGAAATAAGAAAACAGTTTATTAATGATTATTGGGCAAAACCGTTTGTATTGAAGGAGGATGATGTTTAAATGCCTATATCAAGAACACTAAACAAAATCTATGCAAATCTTTTCGGGTATTTCTGGTTGCCATGTCCAATATGCGAGGAAATGTTTGGAGGGCATGAATTTTCCAGTTCAATACTAATGAAAACAGAAACATCTGGCGAATGTGTGTGTAAAAATTGTGGCGGGAAAGCAGAGGAATTGAATCGTAAAAGATTAGCAGACAATTCAGCTGTACAATATGGCTCATTCAAAAAGGGTCCTGAACTAAGCTTCAACAAGGATACAAATCTATTCACATTCAAAGGAATTGAAATAACTGTGGATGAGGCTATATTCCTGCGCAATGAAATGCCAAAAATTCTACTTAAACATGCCGTTGCAAAACCGGAAGATTGGCATTGGATTGTCGGTACATGCGGAGAAGTACCTACGGAAAAAAACGGGACAGGAGGAAAACAATGATACAGTATAAGCACATCATCACTTGCGATATATGCGGAAAGACAATTGAATCGCATAAAATATCATGGTGCCCAAAAGACGAAATGATGAAACCGGTTTTGCCTAATGAATGGTGTATTATGACCGGATACGTTATTTGCAATGAACATAAAGCAGAAGAAACGCTTTACGTTGACGGCAAAGAAATTTCAAGAAGTAGAAATTTTTCACAGGAGGAAACTAAATGAGCGCATCCGATTACGTATCTAATCAACAAGAAATAAAAGCCACGCTTCAACGGTTTAAAATGGTTATGACGGCTTATGTTGAAGAAAGGCATCTTAAAAACTATTTATTTGAAATAGAATCTGCCTTTGACACCGATTTTACAATATTGAAATTGTTTTATA
>JBAZHB010000140.1:0-3571 GCA_041652535.1 Candidatus Babeliales bacterium | reverse complement strand
TCTTCCGTAACCAGTAAACTCACTCACTTCCCCTTCGCCTCCTTCTCTATAGTTTCATCATATATCCCTTCAACCCCTGCAACCATTAATGTTGCCGTTCTGCCGTTGCTAAATGTAATTTCCAGCGTTTCATTGTCAACATTTTGAATATGGATAACGCTGTCCAGAAACTTTTCTTCACCGCGAATATTTTGATAGTGTATCTTCATTATCCTTCGCCTCCTCAAACAACTCTTCCTGCCATTTCAGCATAATTTCAAGCCTTTCCGAGCTCAGCATGCCAATCAACCTGTCGGTTTTAATCTTATACATCAATTCTCTGCGCTTAATCAATTCCAATATTTCCGGTGTAATCTGCCGTAATGGAAAATGGTATGATTCGCCTATCTTTCTACCATCAGCCTGATACTGTGTACCATCATCAAGCTTGATCCTGCCGGTTGGCGTTATCTTTTCCACCTTGTGAATTCTATAGCTGTAACGGTTCCATGTGCTGCTATAATCCACCACTATTTCATCCCCGACTTTAACGTTTTTCAGCCATTCCATTTCCTGTCTCACTTTTTATTCCCCCTTTCAACCTCTCAACTTCCTTTAACTGTAGCCGTTGAAGTTGTACTATCATTGACCGTATATTAAAATACAAAGCTGCATTTTTTAATTCTTCATTCGTCTGTGGATTCTCAGGAAAGTCAATATCACGTATCAAGTCTTGCAACGTCTCAATTTTAATCTTCAACCTGTCCTCGTACGTTATAGCAGTATTTTTAGGCATATGCGGACAACTGTAACATCTTTGTATATATTTCATAGTGGAACCCCCTTCATCCTTTCAATTCCCCTTTCCAACCTCTCAAGCCTTTTTTCAATGTCCTCAAGCCGCGCCTCAAGCCCTGTGCCTGTATAGTTGGCTATAGCCTCAGATGCACGTTTAGACTTCTCCATGTGCGGCCATGAATCGTATACCTTTAATGCTGGCTCTGTCAATGTTATTGTGCGGTCATTCTTTGTTGAACGTTTCATCATCTGGACCCTCCCGAACGTTTATCATAATAGTTTTGCTATTCTTAGTAATGTCTAAAATGTTGAATTCTTCATAGTTGTTTTTTGTCCACAGGCGCACCTTAACAGTCTTTTTATTATCATAGCCGCTAAGATGTAATATTACCTTTTCATTTACCATCTAAATCACCCCTTATTTATTATATCACCATTCAAAGAATATTGCAAGAATTTTCTTGACATTCCCCCACAAGGTGATATACTGTAATAGGGTAAGCAGTTTAAGTTTTACGTGTTTATGGTGTAACCGCAAGGTCGATAACACGCAGGAGTGCCAATAAGCCCGACAATACTCTAAAGGCTCCTTGATCGGATGGCATATGTGGGTAACTGAAATGTCCACAAACTTACACCAACTGCCTACCCCTACATTAAATAAAAAGAATGGGAAGGAGTTGAAAAGTATGAGCGAGAGAGAAGCCATGAAAACAGTAATAAAATTTCTTTTTACAAAGATGGTCGAGATGGGTTTTAATTTTACTAGAGAGCAAATCAACAAAGCCACTGAAATAATGCATGATGATGATGCTTTTTTAGAAGGTTTACTGGATTATTTCAAAGACCACATTGACACATATGGCGAAAACTATGATTTGCCTGTTATAGACGAATAACGAAGGATTGGTGCAGTAATTCACATAAGCAGGAAAGGTGGAATGGAGGTAATAGGGATGGAGAAATGTTACCGGTGCAGATGGATTACAGACAAATGCAGAAACAAAAACAGCAAAAATTATGGTAAATTTCTTGATGATATAAAGTTTTGCAAACCCATGCTAATAGATAAAAGCAATAACAATATCAAACCGTATGTGAAAGACCGCAGGAGCTATGATGATGTATAGTCTTATAGAATGGAGGTAATGGGGATGAAAATAGCAGCGGTTATAATTGGTCTGGTTATGATAGTACCATGGGCAGCATTTGGTATCCATGCGTATAAGGAAATTAGGGAAAGGAAGGTGTAAAGCAATGAAACAGGTTCTAGAATACATTATCAGTATACTATTTATTCTGCTTACGTTCGCAGTATTTATTCTTATTATGCCTGAACATTGGTTCACAAAAGAATGGTTTAAGGGAATAAGGAAAGTTTTTAAGTAGAATGAAAGGAAGTGAGAGGGTGATAAAGAAGAAAAGTTGCGATACAAGATGTGGCGAATGTTCAGATTGGTACGATTGTACTATTTTACTTAAATATGAAAATTGCTTACCGCCATGCATACAAGATGACGAAGAGGATTTGGAGGCTCCCACCGAATAGACAGGAGCCTTTTGTTAATATATTTTCATAACTCCGGCTTTTTATCCTTATTGAAAAAGTATGTAAGTATCATGCCGCCGAACAGCACAATATCTTTTGGCTCAATAGTGCCTTTGATGGACAGGAAAATTATATCGGCCACCACTGCAAAGGTTACTATAGTCTTTACATCAATTAATTTTGCAAAGCGTTCTTTCATATCAATCCTTCTCCTTTCATAAATTTATAAAATCCGTAAGCGATTGCCACGGCTATACTTACACCGTTTTCATGGACAAACTGCGCTTCATCCGGCTTGTCATGGAAACTTACCTCAATGATTCCTGCCACTGCTAAAGTCTGATTCAGTGCCCCCAGGTCTGTACGCTTCCGTATCCTTTCATCATCCGGCGCAGGTGTAATATCATCCAAAGCGCCCATTAAAGCAGATACCAACCGTTTACCTACTTCCGATACGTAAAGCCCTACTGCGCCCTTCCCGCCTCCTGCATCAGAATGTAATTCAATGTGATACCCTTTGCCGCCGTTCGCCTTGATAAACTTGTTTGACAAGGCTATGCTTGCTTTCAGGTTGCCGCTGTCTGTCCCTGTATTCTGCAATGGGATAAGATATGTATTCAGCCGCCTGTCCTCGCTCAGAATGTCACGTAGAGCCTTGGCGATAGGGTACATGTGATCCTGTTCGGTGTCGCCCATTGCACAGGCATTGTTCTTCTGCTGGCTATAGGCGATCACCAGGTTAATTTTACTCAACTTGTTCTACCTCCTGTTTCAAAAAACTTACCTTCTGCTCCACAACTACCATGCGCTCCACAAGTCCGTTGTGCATGTCGACCTTTTTTTCAAGTTGGTCAATCCGGTAAATGGTTTTGCTGCCCGTTATTAATCCCGTCATTACAGCGCTTAGCACTGCCGCGCCTGATGAGATAAGGGCAATTATTACAGTATTGCTCATTTGACACCGCCTCTCATTTTGTGATATATTTATGTAACCTTCCTTTGCCAGCGCACCGCCGACATTGGAGGGTACACGGCCGGGGTATTCGCGTACTCCGGCCTACTCGTTTAAAACAATTCCAGCAGCTTATTTATCGCCGCCAGAACAAAATTAACTCTTTGCTCTTGAAATATCCTAATAGACTCCGCTTTATCCATGCCGCGTTTTATGCGTCCTTCACTGCGTATCTCTGCAATATAAATATCAGACTGGACATATTCATCTATCAAAATCCACGCCTTATATTT
>JBAZHB010000139.1:0-3691 GCA_041652535.1 Candidatus Babeliales bacterium | reverse complement strand
TAGCGCCCGACAATGTTGTTTTCATTCACGGTTGCAGCGTTAACAAGTTTAGATTCTTCAACAGCCCAAACGTCTATTCCCGACTGTTTCTTGAATGACTGCCACCTTTCCACGTTACGGTCGATAAAAATGGGCTTGTTAACTTTGCAGGTTTCTTCAAGCATCCGCAAATAGTCTTTTTGGCGTGTATCCTCGGTTTTAACTGAGTACAAAACGTTTTTTAACTGTTTAAGCGGATTATGAATGGTCAATGCAACATTCCCCACATTAAGCCAGCGACGGCTAAACTTGAACTAACGATTAACCCGACAATCCACTTCAAATTAGACTGCGATTGCTGCTTGGTTGATTCCTCTTTAACTTCGTTGCTTTTATGGTGTTCCTTGTAATCTTTAAATTCCTGTTCCAGCTTAGCCACTGTCACTTCAAGTTTCCCTAAAGTTTCGGCATGTTTACGTTGGTCTTCACTAATTAAAACCAAGATTTCCTTGGTTGAGCCTTTTTTGGCTAATTTGTCTGGAACCTTCACGTTTTGACTGCTTTTTTCAGGTTTTTGCGGTGCTTTTTGCATTTTTATCAACCTTTTTCGGATAATTGCCATCTTTTTTGCATTGCGCAATAGCTTTTTCCTGCATTGCAAAGATGGTTTTAATGATGGGGTTCTTGCTTGTTATCTTGATTTCAGGGTCAAGCTCGATTAATTTGCGAATCGAGTTGCCCATCTCATGGCATGGCCAGAACCCGCACATTTCGCCAGTGTACAACATGGCAAGGTCAGGTTTTTCCATGACTTGCCTGCGGGTGAACGCGTACCAGAAATGGTGGCGGTTGGTTTTACTGTGTTTGCCACAGACTTCGCAAACGCCTGTTCTTGGCGGGTACGGCAGCTTCAAGCGGGTGCCATGGTAATTGAGTGTGTAAAACAGTTTACGCGATTCCAGCCACGCGCGGATGGCTTTAAGCGGGTTAGTTATCACTTATTTGACACCTTTTGAAATATTGAACACAGTCTAAATCTTGTATTGGTGCTAACGATAATTCCTATTGTGCCAACAAGTAACCATTCTTTTTTAGAATACATTGGCATACGGGTATCAAGCCAAACTACATAGCCATTATCTTGTACAATTTTATGTAATCGTTTAAGCACATGATGTTTACTAAATGGTTCAACGCCATATTTTTCAAAATCAGGTTTTTCATACGGCGGATCCGCCACTATTAATTCAAACTCTTCTTCTTCAAAATAAGAATCAATTTTACGAGCGTCACCTATAATATCAGGATTATACTTACCGCTAATATCAAACTTAGTTTCACTTGGCCATAATCCTTTCTCTACAGTTCCACTAAATAAATGCAGAACTGTAATTGCATCTGGAAATATAGCGTGTATTCGTTTTAAATATCCACCAGGGTATGCACCGTAAAGTTCTTTCGGATGTCCACGGGCATTACCAATTATCCATACACCGTATAGCCATCGCCCATTCGAAGCTAACGGCGGATGTTTTGGATAGATTAACGAGTAATTATCTGCGCGTTCTTCAAGTTTTTGTATTAAATTTAGAATATTCTGAATCATCTTTTTTCACTTAACCTGTAACTTTTATACTGTTGACTGCATCCGCCTTTGAGCATGCAAATGCGTGTAATCGGCTTGCGTTCGGGACACGGGTGTTTGTCGTCAAGTTTGCACCTGCAATATTGCGGTCGCGTCGTGTGCATTCGCTTCATCATTTAAGCCCCTTCGTTGCTTTCGCCGTCAAATCGTTAGCGACGCCTTTAGATGCGCCGTGCGACCGCATCGAGTCGTCGGGGTAAAAGCGGTGCCCGTTCTTGCATATGACAACCACACGTTCGATTGGAGCAACCGCAAAGATGCCTTCTTGCCTGCTTTCGTGGCATTCAATGTCCACTGTGAAGTCTACGCAACTGCATTCGGGGCAAGTAAACTGTTTGCTGCTCCAAAGCTGTAATCGGTTGTACAAGCCCATGGCGAAGTCTTCCTGGAAAACATAGTTGTCCACGACTTTGCCGTTGGCTTTCAATATGGCTTGGCGGGTGACGCAGTATTCACAAAACTTTTTGCCTTCAAGCGTCTTCTGTAAATGCAACATTCGCGGGCACTTGAGGCACTCGTCGGTTTTCATTTTATTTTTAGTCATCATCTTTTAACACTCCTAAACATTTCAGGTAACTAACCAAGTAGTCAGCGCGTAGACAGTTGCCAGTCACAGGCGAACAAGCAAGTTCAACCCTGTCCACATACTGGGAACACGATTTGTCGCACTTAACTGAAAACGACAAAATAAACTTGGACGGGTTACTCGCACAACCTTTACAGTTGCGGGCAGACACCGCCTTGATGCACCGTTCGCACTTGTCCATTTTTAGAGACGCTCCACCGTAAACTTGCGGTTGCCTTCCTTTTCCAGCACATACGTGAGCCGAGCGCAGCAATCGGTCAAATTGTCGCTTGAGTTGATGCTTGCTTCAAATCGCACGGTTTTGCCGCTGACTTTCCGCTGCAAAAAGTACAGTTCATTAAGCAGTTTCTTGGTGAACGGCGAATGGCGCGGAATATGGAACTTGGATGGTTCAGTGTTGATTCTTGCGATTAGGCGTTCGTAGGCTTCAGTGTTAAGTTTCTGCGTGTCAGTAAGCATATACGCGGATATACCCTTGTCTTGAAGCGCCTGCACAGTGCTTGCACTTTGGTACTGGTCAAGAACAATGTGGCTTAAGTAGTAGTTGCTGTTTAGCTGTTCAATGTACTTTTGTACAAGCTTCAAGTCGATTGGATGTTCCTTGTCAAACGCTTGCCACTCCTTGATTAAGTCCAGCTTGAGAATGTTGTCGTCGTCAAGGTGCCCCATGACTAAACCGTAAGCGTCGCCTGTAAGTGACGGGTCAAGCGATAAGGCTCTTGGAGTGTCCCTGTCTACGCCAAGCGGGTCAACACCCATTTCGTTAACGACGCACGCCTCGATTTTCTCGCGGCTCAAAGCGGGACTTATAGTATCTACGAAAATCGCGCCGTATTCTTGGTCGAACCGTTCAGGATTCTTTTTCCAGTCAATACGCAAATCATTGCTGTTGCATGTATTACACATCGGAGTATCTGGATGGTTACAAGTTTTGCAGTCAAAAGCGTTCTTTGGATTAAGCGCCCAAGTTGGCAACTGGAAACAACAACGCCACGGCTCGGAGCCAGCCTCTTGCGTTTTCTCTATTGTAATTTCGTGGTTGCCACTTCGGAATAAATCATAGAAAATACCTGAACGTCCACTGGGCGAACTAATCAAAATGGATTTACTATCAGCCGATTTGCCTTCATGCTTCAAAATTTTGAGGTTAGGCATGACTGCATAGTAGATTTCGTCGCCTGATAAGTTCCCGCGGTTATCAATCCACCACGCTATTTCATCGAATATTACGACAGCAGATGATTGACCTCTACAGCTACGGGCGGATGAATTGTAAACTTGAATAACTAAATGTTTCTGGAATTCAAGCGATTCGTTAGTAGCATTCTTTATTTTATCGTTTAAATAGGGACTTGTTGACGCTAATGAACGCACATAGTCGAAATTTATCCCTGTAGATTGCTCACGATTAGCCGCGAGTAATTGATACATAATGTTCTTTTTACCTGGCAAACCGTAATATTCTTGGGGGTCTTTAATTA
>JBAZHB010000138.1:0-3749 GCA_041652535.1 Candidatus Babeliales bacterium | reverse complement strand
CTGCGACAATGATGACCGCATTTGGTGTCTTATCTTTTACAAGACTGTATTCTGCCGCTCTACACACTCCTGCCAGCATGCAGAACACAAACAAACCGGAAATAAGGAATTTCATCATTTCTGTAAATCCCTTTATCATATTGTAATTTTATTTTTGCAATTCAAATACATGTTGACTTTATAGTCCTGAAGGCGCACCTGAAGTCGGAGTAAGCCAGTTTACATTCGGTGCTGAATTGGTGGTAGGAAGCGGCGGAGCTTTGTAAGAATTTACATGCCCGTCCATAAAAACAATATTTGCACCCAAGTTGTGAGGCAAAAGGATATATCCTGTAGCAGGAATAAAGATTTGACAATGGAAATTCCCAGTGTTGATATTGTTTCCAGTTTTATATTCCACTAGATGTACCTTTTTGTCAGGTATGCTGCATTTTGACGTTTTTATCGGAGTTACCGCAGTAGGATTTCCCCAAGTGGCATTCATACCATAATTAATATCATTCCTGCTTGCATCTTGTTCAGTACACTTCTGCATTACTGTGATATTTATTATATAGGTGCTGACGTGTTGTCTCCAGACTAGGGTATTATCGGTCGGAATATAATATCCATTATAATCATCTGAGTACATGGCAAGCGCATATCCCTGTTGCTTTAGATTTGACAAGCACAACGAGCTTTTTGCTTGCATCCTAGCTTTATTCAATGCAGGCAGCAACATTGCAGCCAAAATTGCGATGATCGCTATAACTACCAGGAGTTCGATTAAAGTAAACCCACTGTGCCGCAACGAGTTGCGGCTTTTCGGACTCACCTCATCGACCAAACCGTGCGTGCGGATTTCCCTCACACGGCTTTCCCCCTGTTTTTCATTGTCTGGCATTCGCCTAGTTTTTGAGTAAATACGGTACATACAACAGTCCCCTTTCATAAAAGAATTTGTTCTGCCATACTCGGCTACATTGCGTATTCTTGCGATTTTTGTGTCTCCTCCAGAATATCCTTAACTGTTCACAGGAGAACTCCGTTATTTCTAACGCTGTTTTGTAACTGTTCCCAATCTTGAAGTAATTCGCCCAGCCCCGTAATTTACGGTTGACCTCGGTTATCACTTCGGATAGTTCCGTGCCTGTTGGGATTGCCTTCACCGCCGATTTGATTTTATCCCTTATCTTCTGCATACTCTTTGCTCTCGGATATTTGATTCTGACAAATCGACCATGTTTCTGTGAGAACGCTTCCCGATAGGTGAAGCCCACAAAATCGAACGTTTCCCGCACGTGGCGGATTTTCGTCTTTTCTTCATTCAACGTCAGGTTAAGCGCTTCAAGTTGCTTCCTCAATGTTTTGAGCACCCAGTGCGCTTGGATTTCGCTTTTGCACAGTAATACCATGTCATCTGCGAATCTCACAAGTTTCACACTCGCATTCCCGTTCCATAGCTTGTCTATCTCATGGAGATATATATTGCTGAGCAACGGGCTCAGTACCCCTCCTTGTGGAGTTCCCAGTTCCGGTGTCGTGATTGTACCGTCTTCAAATATTCCCGCCTTTAACCATTGCTTTATCAGCCATAGTGTTCTTTTGTCGCTCACTCGCCTTCTGACCAATTCCATAAGTTTGCCGTGGTCTATGGTGTCAAAGTAACTCTTTAAATCCACATCCACTACCCACTTATGGGTGTTGCTGTATTTATGTACCAGTTGCGCCGCCTCCTTGTTATCCCTTTTGGGTCTGAACCCTAGCGAACATTCTAGAAAGTCAGCTTCAAACAACGGTTCGATTATCATCTTCACCGCCATTTGCGTCACCCGGTCTTTCACTGTCGGTATTCCAAGTGGCCGTTTTCCGTTCGTACCTTTCGGTATATACACTCGTCTTATGACATTGGCTAAATACTGGTCGTTTTCCAGCTCGCTCCGCAACTCGGACAGGAACTTTTCGACGCCATACTCCTTGACATCGGCTACTGTCTGTCTGTCAACTCCTGACGCTCCTCCTTTTGCGCTTACCCTTTTCCACGCTTCTTTCAGTGTCCGGGGATTGCATACTTGTTCATGCATTATCCCGAATTTCCTGCCAACACTTTGCTTGGCCACACAATATAGTTTCCGCTGCAAGGTCCTAAGCCAACCTATTGGATGTTCTAGAGCCTTTTGGGCATTCATCGCTGCTTACCTCCTCACATCTGAAACTTTCACAGGCTAATGCCCCTTTGCTATACCGGCTTTTCTCCAGTAGTCTCCGCTACTATTGGCATCTCCGACTTCCTATTCAACGTCAGTTCAGCTTTCAGCGTTACGCCTTATACTTCAACTTACCCTTACAGGATTGAATAGGCTCTCTCCAGTTGCTTTCACCATCTTTCTTAACGTGTCGTCCCCTTTTACACCGTGAGCGATATTGATGCGCTTATCCATTTGCTTCTCAATATCCGGCGGTCTTCGCACATCGAACAGATGCTCGACTCACTCAAAATCAACACCTCTGACAGTAATTTCCGGTGTTTTACCTTTACGATGCTTACAGTAGTTCATTGCCTATATTACGACCCGTTAATTCGCCTCGCTGCTCCGACTGCCTCAAAGTCCGCTGTTTCCAGCTTTCCCGTCTCGCAACTTTATCCTCACGCGTTAGCCAGTGGCTAGTGATTAGGCTACATACCTGAAATGGACAATTGGTATGGACGAAACCTCTCATTCGTCTAGTTTAGTGATACCTTACCTGGACACGCGCTCAATGAGTGTAAAGGGGGAATTCAATACGCGGATATCAAGACCAGTAGCATTGCATTGATGACTGACGACCGACGACCGGCGATTTTTAGGCCCTGTAGCGTTTGATTTTAGGTTTTGAAGATTGTCTGTTCTCATGCAATACCTCATTTCCTTTGTTTTTGTTAAAATTTTCCAAAAATCCGAGTTTTCTCTTAAAATCTCTGTTTTTGACTATAAACCTCCTTTCGCTTTTTCTTAAAACGTTTTTCTTTCGAGCTTATATTTTGGTTCAGCTCTTATCATAGCAATATGTTATAAAGCTGGTTCACCGTTATGACTATTATTCCAAACATCAGATGTGCAAATACTTTCTGGTATCCATTCACCCTTACATTGTCCCCACCATAGTTGTCCTTGAGATTCGAATTCACCCTCTCAGCCACACTTCTCTCATTGTATCTGAGCTTCCGCGCCGGTTCGAACTCCTCAAACGCCCTGGAGAATGTCGGCTTAGAGGAAACTTCACACTCCCTTTCCCATTCACAGAGCCTTCTTCCCGACGGAATTCTTTCAGCTCTTTATTTCATTTTCGTAATTTTAAAATTACCTCGGTTTTATTTGTCTTACGTCCGTCGGATCGCCGGCACCTTGTCGGCATACTTTTATCTGCTCTACCTTCGGGAAGGAATACCAAAGATACTTTTAAGATCTTCGCCGAGACGGCGAACTCTACACCAGTTTACTGTAGTCTGTCATCTTTTCCCATCTCCGCTTCACCGGCTCTCCGACTGCGTCCGCCATGTTATGTAAAGAGTCAAGCCGACAGTCTTTCTTTATGTTTTTTTATTCCATAATCAAAACGCTTAATGGATAACCAGTATTCTTTTCATTTTCTCTAATCCCCCTTTATTATTAAATTATTTCCCGGAAAATATTATAACTACTTTGGCAGTCTCTTGCTGACGTTGCCAAGGAATTTCACCGCTTTGTCTGAAATCAGTCCTTCTTGAAATATCTCGACATTGAATGTTA
>JBAZHB010000137.1:0-3765 GCA_041652535.1 Candidatus Babeliales bacterium | reverse complement strand
GTCTAAGCCGTGTCCAAGCCACAGTGCGCCCTGGTTGCATCCGAGGAACCCGCCGACACTCAAGTCTTTTTTTATGAGCATTCCGTGGTTTAACGCTAATATCGGATTGTCGTTGTTTTCGTTTGATATAACGAGGAATAAGTTAAGATAGTTTCCTGTTGTGCTGTCTGAAAACCGTATGATGCTGTCGCCGTTTTCGAATTGTTCCACTTCGTCTGTGCGCGGGTTAAGGTTGGGTTGCCAAACTTCGCCGAGGTAGCCGTAGGTTTGGGCTATCATTTCAAAGTTGGTTAATGAAGTAGCCGCGCATCGCACGTCGAGCATTCCGCTTCCGCTGTAGCCACTGCTCGCGTTTTTATTGAGTGATGATGCGACGTTGCCGATGATGTCGCTTGCAACGTGTTTGTGGTCGGAAACGTGTTTGCGTACTGTGCTCATCAGGTTGCACCCAGCGCTTTGATTCCTGTGCCGCCAGTTCGTCGCATGTAATCTTCAATGATGTCCTTGTTGGACATGTTAACTTCCACCTTTGATGATTGTTGCGAACCGCTTTGACCTAAATAGTAACCGACTGCGCCACCCGCTGTGGCAGCCACCCCTAAACCGATTGCAAGCGTTCCCCAACCGACGCCTGGGGTGACTGCTTGCGCTGTTACGGCGGTTGCAATATAAGTTTGCAATTTTGTAATCATCGCGGTTATAGAAGGTATAGCCTGTGCGAAACTGATTCCCATGCTGACGATCTGAAATCCCATCGCCACCGTCATGATGCTCGTCATGGTTTGGGCGCGTTGCAGGTTGGTGTGTGCGTTCTCAAGTTGGCGCACGGCGTTGCGGTACTCTTCGGTTCCTCGTCCGCCTTCGCGGACAACGCGGTTTAACCTTTCTTGGGCGGTTTCGACGTTGTTGGTGGCTGTTTCAATCATCATCATGTTGCTTGTGAGCATGGAAACATAGAATAGTCCCATCTGCACGCCGAATAATGCCCCGCGCATAGCCATTAGGCTTCTGCCAGTATTTTCAACTGCTACGTTGGCTCTTGGCAAATCACGCATGAGTCCAGTGCTGATTGATGTGTTGAGTCCGCGAAAATCCTGTGACGCTTGTGTGGCTGCGTTGCCCGCAGACATGGTGCTACTTCTTAATCTATCCATAGAATTAGCGGCTTCATTCACAACGGGCGTCATCGTGTTTATTGCGGTGAATCGCGTTTCATAATTGAAGTTGCCGTAAGCCATTAAATTCACTTGTTACTATTATCACTATCAGCCTATTTAAAAGGGGCTGTTGAGTTGTTAACACCTAAAAACGGGATAATAAAAAGGGGATTTTAATCCGATTTGTTGAGCGCTTGGTCGGCTTCCATTGCGCGGACGTAAGCGAAATATTGTTGCAACTGCTTAGCCGTTAAATCGCCAAGTTTTGCCACGCCTGTTACTATCATGTTTATTTGTGTGGCGATTTGGCACCTGCACTTGCCGAGGAAGATAAAAAAAGTTGGTTGTATTCCTCACCGCTTAGCGAATTGATCGGCAGGCTTTTCCACGACAGGATTTCGTAGAGTTTGCTTGGGATGTGCCCGCGCGGGTCTAAAGGTTTGCCGTCGTGCGTGACTGATTTGCATACGAGAAACTTGTTCATCACATCGGGCGGTATAACGCCGTCCCATACCTGTTCTCCTTTCTCGACGGGTTTGCCATGCAACCGCGTTACTTCTTCAACCATGAAACTTGTGGCTTCCGACTGCATTTGGATGTATTCGCGGGCGTCGAGTTCGTGGACAACATAAGCGCCAGCCCATTCTTCGCCGATGCTTTTGGCGACGCTTTCGGGAAGGTTAAAGGTTTCTTTAAATAGCATTTCTATCACGTAATAGCGAGTTCGTCGCCTTCCCATGTGACGCCTTCGTAGGTGAGTCCGAGTTCTTGGACGTAGTGTTCGTTGCTGCTTGCGCGCACGTCATCGAATGTGAATGTGGTTGCCACGGGACTGCCTTGGTTGTCGGTAAGTGTTATGATGAGGTCTTTTGTTACGACGGTGCTGTAGCCGTATGATAACTCTGCTGTTTTAACAAGCGTGATACTTCCGCTGTATTCGGCGTGTCCAGCCCATATTTCTGTGCAGACTGCGCCTGTGCCAGTGGATAAGACTTGTACGTTGTTGTTGACGCCAAACGTCACTTTAATCCATTTCGTGATGGTTGTTCCGCCGAGCGATAGTGTTGTCAAAGCAGATTTAGTCATGACTGTACCCGTGTCGGCTGCGCCTGTGACTGCGGCTTTGTCTTCACCTGCGATTGCAATTACCTGCACGTTTGCAACGATTGCGCCTGGGTGCGTAATATCAACACTGCATGTGTTAACGTATGCGGTCGTGAATCCGCGTTCGGTAATGCCGTCTGTAACATAGAGGCTAAGTGATGGCAGTGTGCCTTCTGCGGTGACGAAGCATTTTCCGCTGATGAAATCCGCGAGAGTTATGATTTTCAACTTGAAGTCGATGACGTAGTGGACGCCTGATGTGTCGATGCTTGCGAGCCTGCGCTGTCCAGTGCCAGGTTCCTTTGTGGTTGTGGATTTTCTTGTTACGTGGACATCATATGGTATCCCGCCGAGGTTGCTGAATACGTCGCCAGAATAGGTTCCTACGAACCAACTAATTCCTGATGTACTACTCATTTGATTTTGTTCTCCATTTTGTTTTGATGTTTATTCTGAATTGTCATATAGATGACCATGATACTACACGACTCCTTGCGGTGTTGCCGTGATTGTTTTCTGGATTGCTTCGGGAATCTTTGAGATGGCAACGTTGGCTGCCGTTTTCATTATCCCGCTTCCTTGAGTGGCGCGAGCGTGGCGGGCAAACACTATCGCCCCGCTTGGCCACGCTATCCATCTAAGGAATTTTTTGTTAATTGGAAAGATTTCTCTGCGTCCCCTGTCTAAAACCCGCAGTTGAAAGCCCCGTCCGTAGCTGCCCACGCCGACTGTCACGCGATCGCCACCGCTTTCAATTAGGCGCATTCGGATGCTACCAATCGTTTCACCAGTGCGGACGTGTTTGCCCAAATAATCAAGCAACACTTGCATGTTTGCGTTGGCAAGGTATTCGACGAACGCTTGCAGTTGGTTGGGCGTGATAATTTGCATTTGCAGGTTGTTGACTGCGGCTTGGTGGTAGGGGGCTTCGATTATGAACTGCATGTTTCCATCCTTCCCGCTTTGTCACATAGCGCCCTGATTTCATCGTGTAGCCCTTTAGCTTTCAAAGATTCGATAACTTCGTAGCCTGTCAGCATTTCGACGTGCTTGACCATTCTACCAAGTTTGTCCACGTCTTCCAAGATTACGCATTGGTTAACGTATTGAGTCATTACTTCGATGAACTCGTTAGCTGTTTTCTTGAAGTGTTTCTTTGTGGATGCGTCCATTAGTTTTCATCCCCATCGACATATCCAACAATTTCACAGATTTCTTGGATTATTTGAGGCGAATCGTCATTTATTTCATCGGACTGCCAAATTGTTTCAGCGTTATCAATACTATATCTTTTGATGATTGCCTTGATTTTCCCGATTTTATTGCGAAGTTCACTTAGTTCGTATCCTGACATAATTAAGCGCTCCACGCAATCAGTGCCTTGACTGAAAGATTGAAGATGTAGGTGTTCGGAACGGTGTCCAAGAGGATGCCTGCGTTAGCGCCTGAATCCACGATTGCCCACTGCCAACCATTGATACTGGTTTTTGTGAAGCCGTCAATC
>JBAZHB010000136.1:0-3794 GCA_041652535.1 Candidatus Babeliales bacterium | reverse complement strand
ACATCAATATCATGGGCTATCACCACTGGCATCCGTGAAGCCGACACTGCGCCGTCGGCAAACCAATACTGCACGTTAAGCAACATCACCGCGATGCCCGACGTGCCCGCTTATCAGGAACTCAACTTTTCAACGCAGGAAGAATACGAAAACTACGTTAGCCGATTAATCGACCGCGCGTCACGCCACATTGACCGTTACACTCGTAGACCAACAGCGTTCTTCAACGGCGGAGCAACCATCACCGAATACCAGAATGGTAACCAATCATCAAGCGAAGGCATTTACCCTGAAACAGCCCGCGCCAGCAAACTTGGCATAAAAGACAAAGTTTACCGTCTTGAGCAATCCCCAGTAATCAGCGTCACAAGTGTACATCAAAACACAGCCGCCATCGGCGAAACCGAAGCGTGGACTGCAATAACCGCCTATCACCTTGACAACGACACGGGCGAATTAATTTTTGCCAATACAGTCAGCATCAACGAGAAAAGCAACTATTACGCGAAAAACTTGCGCTTCATCTACGTCGCTGGATACTCTTCCGTCCCCGACGAAGTGGAACAGGCATGCGAGGAACTTGTGGCTAACGCGCTCAAGAAAGCCGTTGCCGACAACTTAAACGCACGCGTGCGTTTTGGACGGCCAGCGCCGATTAACATGAGCGGCAAAGAAGTGTTTACGGACGAAATCAAGGAAATGATTAGTCCATACCAACAAGTGAGGCTTTAAAAAATGGATGATCCAGCCGAAGCGTTAAGAGCTTACATTGAAGAAAAATACTCGCTTGCCACTGAAACCGTGACTAAAACCGATATTGCATTCCAAACGGTTGATTACAATTTAACCCGCAGCGTGCAATCTCCACACGTCATCGTGCAGCTAAGCGGTTTCCAGCGTAAGCAACAAGCTGAATCTGCACTGTACGATTTCACTTTTTTGGTACAAGTCAGCGTATTCCCCAAGTTTCGCCAGACACAAGCGGGCGTAGCCGAATTGCAGGCTCTTTACTGGGCAATCGTGAACCACATCAAAGTCATGCTTGACGCGGGCATCCCTTCAGGTTGGGAATACGCTTACGTGGACGCTGGCGCAAACGCGGGCATCGCACTCGGAGTAATACCAGATGAATATGTTTTTAATTTAACGATTAAAGCGTGCATTGCTTGGAGTGAATAAAACGTGTTATCGATAATTACACAAGATACACAAAACCGTTTTTGGAATAAAGTAACAAAAAAAGAAAATGGCTGTTGGATTTGGATTGCCGCAATAAATAATCATGGATATGGTGTATTTCGTTTAAATCATAAAAATATGCTTGCTCACAGAATTGCATACGAATTAATTAAAGGTAAAATCCCCGATGGTTTAACTCTCGATCATCTTTGTAAAAATCCGCCATGTGTCAATCCCGATCATCTTGAATCAGTAACGTTAAAGGAAAACATATTGCGAGGTGAATCAGTTAGTGCTAAAAAGGCACAGCAAACACATTGTAAACATGATCACCTGTTAATACAAGAAAATTGTTATCCAAAGGCGTGGGCTAAAGGAATGCGTGTTTGCAAAATTTGTTCTCGAATCACAAGTGCAGAACGCTTAAAAAAATACAGATTAACTCAGCCATCACGTCATAATAAAACCAAGATTTATTGTAAACGTGGACATTTGTTAAGTGGCAATAATCTTTTAAAACATGGGTTAGAACAAAATATACGTCGTTGCAAAATATGCAAACGATTAGCTTATCATAATCGAAAAGGAGTAAAATAAATTGAGTATCCAACTTGAAGTCAGCGCTCCAAACCACGCGATCGCCGTGCAAGCCATCCAGTTGCGTAATGTCACTGCGGGGCAACTTGAAAGCTTCTTAACCGAAGTCGCCAACGCCGACATGCAAGTGCTGCTGGACTATTTAAGCAAGCATATTGTAACGGGCGAAACACTGGGCAGCATCCGCATGCGGCTGCTCGAACGCTCCAACGATAAAGTTTCCGTAGCCGTGGGCACGCAGACGCGCGGTTCACAATTAAGATGGCTCGATAAAGGAAGAGGTGAAGTGCGCCCGATAAATCGCAAGTTTCTGCGTTACATCGCACACCCGTCAGGTGCAGTCATATTCAGCCGCTATTCAAGAGCTACCCAGCCAAGCAACATTATGCGAACCGCAGCAACCGTAGCGATGGCTAAAGCGCCTGAGATTGCGCAACGCACAATAGCGGTGCCACAGGAAGTTGCCTAAAATCTTAATCATCACACAAATCACAGTCATTTTAATGACAAAACAAATTAACAAATAAAATGGAGATTAAACAAGAATGAGTTCAACAACAGGTAAAAGTTGGGTTTTAGGAACCTATGTAACTACAGTATTTACAGACCTCGGCGGAAAACCCTTTGATGTTCGCATCCAGAGACACAGTACAACAACTAAGGAAGCTGGCACTGGCCAACGCAAACTCGCAAGCATCGACAGTTCAGGCGTCTACTACACAATCGACTTCAAACTTAAAATTACAGCACTTGCCACATTCATAAATGTGAACTGCTTCGTCACAGCCGAAGGCACTTTGCCATCGTTTAGCCTGTACACGGACGACGGAACCACCAAACGCGGATTCACCACATGCTACGTTAACACATGCAGCATCGACGGCGGACAAACAGGCGCTCTCACAGCAAGCATCCAGGTAATTGCTATAGCAAACGAAGACAAAACTTTGACAGGCACGCTTCCAACCCTTGCACCAATGACTAAAGCCGCAGTCACCACACTGTCAATTGGCGGAACAACAATCACGAAATGGACTAAATGGAACTTCAGCGTTAACAACAACGTTAAAGTGCTTGCCACAGGCAACGGCGTGGCAATGACTGAAATATGGGCGCAGCAAGCCGAATACAGCGGTTCATTCACGTTCGTTAAAACGGCATCTTTAACTTACGGATACGCAGCCGACGTCGCCAAAGACTTAATATTCACGTTAGTCAACAACGCGGTAGCACCAGTAACAACAACTTACACTTTCGACGATGTACGCGCGTCAAGCAACGAATACTACGTTAGCGAACTCGACATCACCTACGAATCTGTAACGTGGGATGGCGACGAACTCGCCATAACCTAAAAGAGGCTTTAACGTTGCGTCCAATAGAAACCTTCCACATGCCACAATCCGTCATTAAAACGGTTGGTAAACAGTGGGATGGCCAATACATAATTCACGAACTAAACGCCCGCGAGTACCTTCAAGCACAATCCGCTGCAACGTCTTTTATGATTCAAGAATACTTGACTGAAAACACTGGCAAACCCGAAAACGAACAAACCAAATGGGACGGCATCATCCCCGAAGATGTTATGACACTGCACATCGTCTGCAAAAGCGTAACACTGAGTGGCGTCCAACTTGACCCCAAGAATCCACCGCCAGCAAAAATCTATGAACCCCTCGCTTGGAAATCGTTGCCAGCTAACACAATCAGCAAGGACGAGTTTGAAGCCCTTTTTTTATCTTCGCAGCCAAACAGCCCTGCACAGTTGCAATCCAAATAAACCTAATCCAAACAGGTGTGGCGAAACTGTCCGACTTAACCGCTAAACAGTTGCAGCAGTACCACGTTTACTTGCGCGCGTGCGAAATGGAACAGGCGTTAAATAAAATGCCTGAATAATCCTATTTTTCTGATTTTAAAGTGCTATCATTTGAAGGACAGATTTTATCTGACTCCCACTTTGTAAATCTTGTTTCGTGGGGAGCACAACTAAAGCAAGGGTCTTTATCGAATGA
>JBAZHB010000135.1:0-3796 GCA_041652535.1 Candidatus Babeliales bacterium | reverse complement strand
CTGTATGATTGGCACAAAAAGTTTGGCTTCAAACGTGCCCCTTTCGAATTCGTCTTTTTCGAGGAAGCCCACACGTACTTCTCAAACGGATGCTTCCGCAGCCCACGAAAGTTTAGCCCATGCATAGACATCGTGACGGTAGGAGCAAACTTCAATTTGAGATTCGGGGCAATCACGCAGTTCCCCGCAATGCTCGACAAGGCACTCGTCAAGATCACACAGCAACGCTACTTCGGGTTCACAACAGAAAACAACGACTTAAACTACGTTAAAGGTTTCGTGGGCAAAGAACACACTGACCGACTAAACAAGGACGGCACCCCCAACCAGAACAGCGTTTTCAATTTGCAAAAAGGACAGTTTCTTTATCAACTACGCAACAGAATCGAGAAAATCCAATCATGTAAATACGAGAACCCCACAACCGACTTCACTTTGAATGGGCAACAAGTGGAATTCGCTTACAGCCTGTAATCGACATCAAAACAATTTTATTCTTTAAAAAAATCACCCTGTTAATAATGCGCGGGCGCGCCGCGAATGAGCCATACTATATCTAAAAAAGACATATCCATTCAGACACATCTTTTAAAAACATACAATGGATCGCTGGAAACTTTACAATTTTCTTGATTATTCTTTCAGTGGATTCAAGCATGACCAACGCACGATAATAGTAGTAACCGTAACCCTTATATTCATGGAGTAGTAGTAGTAGTAATAACAGAGGTTAACTAACTTGGAACACAAAAAACAGAGAGTGGCAGTAAAATGTCCCAAATGCGGACACTCAACCATGACCACAAGCCAACTTTTAACCATAACTTGTGGCTCATGCAAGTCAACGATACCAAACACTTCTTTAGAGGTGAAAGCGTGAACATTGAAAACGAAATAGCTGATTTTAACGCTTACCTAATCTCTTTTGGCAGTTTAGACGTGAAAGCAGCAATTGAAACAGCCATCGAAGGCGGACACGACGGACAATGGGCTGCAGAACAAATAAATCAATACATGGAAGACGTTGGTACACAACTTAAAGACATCGATCCCGTCGCAGTTATTTATGAATCATTACTTCAAGAAGCAAGAAGCGACATCGAATCTGCAATCAACAAAGACATACTAAACGACACAAACGAACAAGTCTATGTAGCTGGAAACTACGTGTGCACTTCACTTGATTATTCAACACAAGCACAGCAAGAACTTGCAGAAATAATGACGCAAATCCCGAAAGAGGATTACACAGACGCTATGGATTGGCTATGGAATAACGCAAACCTTGACAATGTTAAAATCGAAACTGACGACATAGAAACAGAATTAGAAGAGGATGCTTAACCCAATGACCATCATCGAGATAACCCAAATTGAAACCGAAACAGTCGTCGAAGCCTCAAGCATCCAGGCACTAATAGACGCAGCCGTCGAACACAACATGGCTTACCTACTGCAACAGCACAGCAACCCCGAACGGCTAATACGCACGCTCCAAAACACGGCCATAGACAACGCTTTCATAGAGGTTACACAACGGTTAGACGACATTGAAGCAGCACACACCGTATCAATGAACAACATCACAGCTACACTACTAAAAATGCAAATTGACGTAGGCAACCAAATAGACAAAATCCAGAAACAAATAGAGGATGTGAAACAATGAATAAAATTGAAACCTTCAAAGTTGAAATCGTGCAAAACGGACATGAATTCCATCAATTAACCCTGCAAGAAATACAGCAAAAACAACAAAATGGTTACTATGTCGCTATACAAATCGGCAACGCCTTAAAAATGCTGCAAACCATCACTAAAGAAGACCTCAAACAAACATCAAGAATCATTATTACACGCGCTATTCGCGGTGGGTAAAATGACTGGATTTAGCGAAGGTTTAGCTAAAACAATCAATAACCATCGAGGATACAGATTAGGCAATTATGAAACCGAATACGACGCTGAAACAGAGCAATTCAGATTATACCATTATGGCACATTAACATGCACATTCTCTTTAACTAAACCACTGCCAAACGGTGAATATTGCAGCATATACGGTGGTTATTCAATTAGCGACAGAGACACGGTTTCGCAATGCATAAGACACGTTAACGATCAATTAGGCACAGAATACGACTTACAAAAACAATTAGACCATGATGTTTCGGCAAACAAGCTAAAAACCTTCAATGAAGAGTACACTATTTTCTCAACGGATAGAAACTACTGTTTAACTAAACCGAAACTCAAAAAACAAGCAACATTCCACGCCTTCGAACCCTTCTTAACCCAAATGACCGAATTAAAACAAGAAATAGAAATAGCCAAACACCAAATACAACAATACGTTAACCAACAATTAGAATACCTAAAAACCTTTGAATCCACAAATATTAACATTCAAGAAAACGGAATAGCTATACAAAGCGACAACATGAACCTTTTAGTAAGCTATGAAGGCGACGTTTACGATTTAGCAACAAACCAAAGAGTCTGCGTACAAGTCAGTCCATACGACGGTGCACACACAGACTTAACCGACACTGACAAGTGCATAACTAAAGCTCTTGGATTAATCAAGAATCCCCAGGCACTAAACAAAGGAATACGCTATAAATCATATCGTAAACCCACAAAAACTTTAGCTGAAACCATATTTGAAAACCAATCCCACTTGAAACCAATCAAGCAGCAAATCGAAACTCTATCTGAAACACGCATACATGAGTCTTGGATTAAGCGTCAACACGTAACATTCAGAAATACTAACAAAACATTAATCGGCAAACCCGAAAAAACCAAAACAAAACAGTTACTATTCAACCTAAACGATGGAATATTAACATTCAAGATTCAAATGCAAGAACCCAAAAAGCTCAATTACGGACGATGGTATAACAATGACGACGACTAACCAACCCAAAAAGAGCTTAACGCAGCAAGACATAAAATGGATAGCCTACTGGCTCAAGGCAGACGCAGACGACGTTAAACGGCAACTTAAAGAGGATGGATACATTATTCAAGAAGCAAGCGAGGATAAGAAGCCATGAGCAACTCTAAACGCATCCATGTAACAATCGCTTACGACATCGAAAAAACAAACGGGCGAAACGTGCTTAAACAAATCCGTGACAGCTTAACAGATGCAGCCATAGTCGGCAGCGTGGAGCATTTCCCATGAGCACCCAAACCCAAACAATAACCCCCATATACATCCAATACAAAGACGGCACGCAAACAATGTGGATACGCAGACCCACCAAAATATTCACGGACGGACACGACAACGCAATCATAATAAAAAACGGATTGCCATTAAAGCTGATTGACAACAAATGGGTTTACACAGCACAGTAAATCCAGGTTTCTTTAAACTTTATTTTAAAATTCATTTCCCCTATTAATACTAAAGGCAACCCAATTTTCCAACCAAGCACTTAACTCTAAAAAAAGATGCATCCGTGCACTGACATATCTTTAAACGATACATCCTAAAGGTGATGCATGGCCAAACGCAACCACAAAGGGCACACGCGATCATTTCTAACATTAACATTAGCATCCGCAAACTTTATAAGTGTGCGGTAGTAGTAGTAGTGGTAGTGGTAGTAACATGATAGCGCACAAAACCAAACACAAAGTAAAATGCCCACGATGCAATCACACAACCGAAACCGCAGCAAAAACACAAAAAATCACTTGCGGTGGTTGTGGATACAAAATATCTAATATCGAGGTGAAAAGCTAATGTCCGCAACCCTTTCAAACGGAATAGAACTTAAAGGCA
>JBAZHB010000134.1:0-3808 GCA_041652535.1 Candidatus Babeliales bacterium | reverse complement strand
AATAGGACGAATAGCTTCGTGCGCGTCTTGAGCGCCCTTTTTGTCATACACATTTACCTGTTTGGGCACATAATTTTTTCCGTATTCATCACCAATAAATGAACGTACTGCGCTTACTGCCGTATCTGAAATACGCAAAGAGTCGGTACGCATGTAGGTGATCAATGCTTCAGGACTATTTTTATCGCCCAGTGACACACCTTCATACAACTGTTGCGCTATCGACATGGTACGGTCAACCGAAAAACCAAGTTTGTTATAAGCATCCTGCTGCAAGGTACTGGTCATAAAAGGCGGTGACGGATTTTTGGCGCGCTTCTTTTCAGCAATTTTGGTGACAACAAAAGTTTCTTTTTTAAGCGCGGCAAGTACTTTATCAACGTCTTGTTTGCTTTTAAGCTCAATATTTTTATTGCCAATTTTTACTAACTCAGCAAGCAACTCTGCCCCAGGAGCAGCACTAAACAAACCGTGGATTGACCAATATTCTTCCGGTTTAAATGCAACAATTTCTGCTTCACGATCGCACACCAGCATCACCGCAACCGATTGCACGCGACCAGCCGAAAGTCCTTTGCCAATTTTACGCCACAAAATAGGTGAAACCTCGTAACCAACCCAACGATCCAAAATACGCCGTGCTTGTTGCGCATTAACCAAATGCATATCAACATCAGCTTTGTGCTCAATTGCTTGCGCAATAGCAGGTTTTGTAATCTCGTTAAAGGTAATACGGTGAATCTTATCCGGATCAGTAAAAACCTTTTCTATCTCTTGCCCAATATGCCACGAGATAATTTCTCCCTCACGGTCAGGGTCAGAGGCCAAAAAGATTTCGCTTGAATTGCCAGCTTGTTTACAAATATCTGTAATGACCGATGCCTTATCCTTAATAACATCATATTTGATTTCAAGGTTGCCTTTTTCATCACGCGTAACGCCGAGCCTACGCTGTGGCAAATCTTTAATGTGGCCAAAGGTCGACATTATTCTAAAATCTTTGCCGAGAAACTTTGAAATCGTTTTGATTTTAGCTGGGGACTCGACAATCAGTAATTTGGGTCCGTCTTCTCTCATACTTTTTTTTCTTCGCATCCCATGCCCCCTACAGTTATGCCGTTATCAACGTAAGTTTTCTCTTTTACCAGGTGCCAAGCTTTTGTCAAAACATTTATTGACTTCAATCATCTTCAGTTTAGAATTAATATTTTTTATTTGTCAATATACCAATATTTTAAAATCACATTAGAAAATTACCATCAACCTTTTGAGCGCTCTTTTTCATTTCTTTCCAGAATGTTAAAGTATACCGCTGTTTATATCGCATATGTGAAAGGAATACTATGGTAGAAATGTCACTTAAAGAATATTGGCGCGAATCATTGTTACCGTTCAAAAAGAATAATCTCAAAATGTTTCTTTTGGGAACCATGGCAACAAGCATACGCGCTGCAACCACTCTCCTCTCTTTTTTTTGGTGGATTGTGCCAACAATTACCGGCATTGCCCTAGGATGCCTCTATTGTGCATATAACTATAGTCGTTATCCACGAACTATGCTTCTTTTTAGCGGCCTGCTTTTAGTATTTGGTATTATTTTGGTTGTTGCCTTTTGGTACTTAATTTTACTTGCTTCACGACCATCACTTGAACTTAAGACAAAACTTTATTTTAGTAACTATATGCGCACCTGGTGGGTAGTCCTCATTCTTGCCATTCTGGTGCCAAGCAATAATCTTGCCACTATTACCGCAGCTCCCATGATGACCATCATTCTTTTGTTCTTTTTTGATACCGATCTTTCAGTTGATGCGCTTGCGGCTTCATTTATACGTGGGACCAAAGCCTTTATTTACTTTTTACCAGGGCTTGTTGCGCTTATGTTTATGTGGCTGCTTTGCCTTATATCCATGCTTGGTTTTTGCTGGACGATGAGCCTTCTTATTTCATGGCTCATGGGCTTTGTTGGAACCTCAGTTATAGCAACACTTGTTTCATCAATTATCACCGTAATGCTCGCCACAATTATAGCGATAAAACTTTTTATACTTTTTGCCGCCGCAGTAACGGTATATTACGTTAAAATAAAACACGAACACCACGATCTATTTTTTGTATGAAAAAATCTTTTTTGGTTATCAGAACGCTGGGCACCTATGTTGTATGGATAGCGGGCGTTCCTTTGTTAATGCTTATATGCGGCATTCTTGCCTGCCTACCCGCACGTTTGCGTTATGATAATCGGCTATATTTTGTAGTAAGTACCTTTATTAGCCATTTCATCATACGCGCCGCAGGAATCAAAATCGCCATTTCAGGACGCGAAAATTTACCACGTTATCCACAATCGCCAGCAATATTCGTTATGAATCATAGTTCAGCACTCGATATTCCTTTGGTCGAAATCGTTGCAGGCACCTATCCTCATATCTGGCTTAGTAAAGCTTCATATGGCACAATTCCGCTTTTTGGATTTCTTCTGAGGCGTATGCATGTGCTTGTTGATACAACTAGCCGAAAAGACGCTGGAGCCGCCCTCATCAAAACGTATGGACTTCTTAAAAACACTTCACGGCATGCACTAATATTTCCCGAAGGAACACGCTCAGTAGATGGCAACATCGGAAATTTTTTCTCAGGTTTTTCGCTCCTTGCTAAAAAACTCAACCGTCCCGTCATCCCTGTTGTAATCTCAGGAATACACATGGTATATCCAAAAAATAGTTTGATTATTGATTCCCTTGCTACCACGGTTACAATAACTATTGGCAAGCCATTGTTTTACCCACCATCATTATCATCAGACGAGTTTGCCGTAAATGTTCATCACTATTTTAAAGACACCTTAGCACATGCAGGTCGATAATTATGATGCTTCATTGCGCTTATTTCGATCTTATCTATATTTTTGGTCCACTACTGGCTGTGGCCATCCTTTATCGCGTAAAGTTTTATCGTCAGATACGCTATCGCTACCCGTTAACACAACAATGCATCAATCATGGACTAACACAAAAAATTCCTTACAAAAAAATACTCTCTCTTTTTCGCTTTTGTACACTTATAAGCCTTTTGTTTCTTGTGTTACGACCTCAATGGCTTGATGAAAAATCATATGTTAATGTCGATGGCGTTGATATTGTACTCGCGCTTGATGTTTCAGGCAGTATGCAACTTTTTGATGATCCTCGTGATCAGCGACAACGTCTTGATATAGCCAAAGAAGAAGCAATTCGTTTCATCGAAAAAAGAACAAATGATCCCATTGGTATCGTTATTTTTGGCCGTGAAGCACTTTCACGCTGTCCGCTTACACTTGATAAAATGATACTCAAAGAAATAGTTGGCAATCTTGAGCTTGGAAGTATTGATCCTCGAGGCACGTGGCTTGGCACAGGGCTGGCTACCGCGATCAATCGCCTTAGAACATCACCTGCAAAGAGCAAAATAATTATTCTCCTTACCGACGGACAACCAACACCACCCGAAAAAATAGAACCATCTCTTGCTATTGAAATGGCAAAAAAATACGGCATCAAGGTTTACACTATCGGCATAGGAAATGAGCAAGGTGGTTATGGACGTAATCCTTTTGGCATGCTTATCCAAGCACAGGAAGAAGGGCTTAATGTTGCATTGCTCCAAACAATCGCCGAACAAACCGGCGGCGTGTTTTTTAGAGCCCAGAACCAACACGATATGCGTATGATTTATGACAAGATCGATAGTCTTGAAAAAACAAGCCTACAAACAACAGTTTTTCATAATTATTACGAAGCTTTTCTGAATTTTGTGTGGATTGTACTTC
>JBAZHB010000133.1:0-3844 GCA_041652535.1 Candidatus Babeliales bacterium | reverse complement strand
CAAATTATTGGCAACATTTCGGCTTTATAACCTTGCATTTCTACTCCGGTTTTTGACAGGTACTTAATATTAAAGTTGGTCCCGTCACCAAAACTGTTTTGTATGTAGGGTTGCAGGTTTTTTGCATCAATAAAACTGGGCATATTTACAGCTCTTGGTCCGCTCTTTGCCATACCTCTTCTCGGCCTGTCAAAAGCGTTAAATACGGCGGTACTTGTTAGGATTCTTGTACCGTCCTCAAGCACCGCGCAATTTAACCTTTTCTCACCTATCACTAACTTACCGGAATGTGTTGCTTTTAAAAGCCTTTCGTCCATGCAATCCACCCCCTCCGCCCACATTCTCCCACACCGAAAGAACTATGTCAATATAGGGCATTTACCCTATATATTCTAGGTATTTTAGTGCATATTGCCTAAATTTAATCATTTCTTAATGTCATTCTTTGCCGGATAGTGATATAATCGAAAATACATCTTGAAAATTAAGGTTGGCAGGAATATAATAAAAGAACAAACGTTCGGGAAAGACGGGTGCAATAAATCAATCGGGAGGCGCAATGCTATGACCGGATGTAGTCAGTCGTCAGAGTTCCAAAGGGAATCAGTAATGGCAGAAATAATTGGAATCGCCGATATTTTAACGGACAAAAACCTCATGAGGCTTTTGTGGTGGGCCGAAGGCCTAAAAGAAAACGCCTCTCAATTGCAACACACGCGCAACACACAAATAGCCGTAAAAGCGCATGATATAGCCACGTAACACTTGACTTTTAATCAAGGTGTCCGGAGTTCGAGTCTCCGGTGGATCACCAAAATTTAAAACAATAAAACCGTCTATCCAAGCGGATGAGGCGGTTTTTTATTGCTGTGTTATTTTATAGAGGGTCTATGTAAAATTATTTACAGTCTATATGAGAATGTGTCCGTAACACACAAATAACACACAAATTTATATAAGATTTATCGCCTTCCTGAGTTTTTCAATGTCGGTATGAGTATATATGTTTGCTGTGGTCGCATAATCAGCGTGGCCAAGTATTTTTTGAATCGAAAGTGTGTCGGCCCCGGCCTTGTCAAGAAGGGTCGCACATGTATGACGACACGAATGCGGGTTGAGTTCCCGTATCTCTAATGCTTTGAGAGTCGGCATATAATAATCTTCGCGGTATGTCCTTGCAGAAATCGGCTTTTTCTTTTCATTGCAGATCAGGCGATCCCCGCCCAAGTCATACCATTTTTTAATTATTGGCTGAATCTTGGGGTGGATTGGGATAACCCTGTCTTTCCCGGCGTCGGTCTTGAGGCCGCCGGTTATAGTTTGATTTTCAAGATCAATACTGAACTTTGTAAGCCCAAGCATTTCGGATATTCTCATTCCGGTATAGATTAAAATTAGAATCGTGTCCACCCAAAGCATGTTTATATTGTCCAGAAGTTTCTTGACTTCCAATTCTGAAAAAGGTTCCTTCTCTTGCTTCTCGTATTTTGGTATCTTCATGAACTTGGCGTAATTTTTGTTCAAAATGTCATTTTCAACGGCGTAATCGTAGAGTTGGCCGGCCACTATCTTTATTTTTTGGAGGGTGGATTTGCTGAGACCGGACTTATAACACGCATCAATAATTCCCTGAAGATGTGATGTCCTTATTTCCTTAAAAAGCGATTTACCGTATTTTGAAAGATACTTCCATCCGGCCTTATAATTGTCCTCTGTTTGGCGGGAAATCCGTTCATACTTACTCTTAGACCATTCGTCATATAATTCTTTTAAGGTAATATTAGCCTTTGGGGAAACAGGGTTATCGTTGTTCCCCGCAAGGGCTTTCAGGGCCCCTTCCGGTTTCTCGTAATACCCTATGGTTTTGTATATCTGACGACCATTTTTATTATGCCCTATAGTTACTCTTGCTATATAAGGCCGTCTCCTGTTTCCCGGTAATTTATAAAAGCTTCCGTAACCGTTTGGTAGTCTCATAACAACACTTACTTTCCAAATGCGCTTTTAAAGAAAGCCTTCATAATTTTTTTGTGTTCCGGACTTAGCTTAAGGTATTCGCGGATAATTTTCTTGTCGGTTTCATCAAGGGTTTCAATGGCGCGAGACATAACTTTTACAAGATCCTTTTCCGATACGAACATTTCACCTTCACCGGTTCGGAGCCAACTCTCGTTTACATTATATTCTTTGCAAATCAAGGCTATGTTTCTATCGCTTATACTCTCAGACTTAGAGCTTTCAAGATACGATAACGAACTTTGTTTAATCCTCAACCCTTCTGCAAACTCTATTTGCGTTAATTTTAGTGCTTTTCTTGCCGCTTTTATTCTACCATTAATATTCATCTTTATATCACGCCTCCTATAAACAACTCAAATTATAGCAAAAAAAATATAGAATGTCTATAAAAATTTGTTGACATTATAGAATTTCAATAATATAATATTGATAGTAAATAATTTAATATACAAAGGAGGCGGCTTATATTGGCTGATAAAGGACATTCCGCGACAGTTGAGGTTGACGATGTTCAGGAGGTCATATCCCTTATAAGTAAGCTAGATGGCAATCAAAAACAAATTGTTCTTGCTTCTTTAAGGGGTGCGGTATTAATCGCAGATTCAGAGAAAAGAGGCCGGCGCTATGACACTTCAGGAAATTGAGCGGGACAAGCCCGCAACAATCTCAATTCAAACGGCAGCGACCATCATGGAAGTTTCTCCGCAATTTTTAAGAGCCGCACTTATGCAGGATCGGTTCCCATTTGGAACGGGCGTGAAAATGTCTCAAAACGAGTTTTACATTAATACCACAAGATTTGTACTTTACATGGAAGGCTCGGACTTGATCAACAAGCCGGCCTAGAAGGTACATATCACACAGAGAGGAGGTGACGAGATGGAAAAACTAAAAACGGGAAAAACAGAAGCAGAACTCGTGGCTATTGAAACAAAGATAATGGCCATAATTGAAGGATCTGGATTAACCGTTAGGGAAACTAAGCACATGTTTGATTATTTAAAGGGCGCGGTGGGGGCCTATTCGCAAGACGTAGAGCTATGAAAATAAGAGGATGCAAGTTCATTGGATCACGTTAGAAGAAGCACGGGAGCATCTTAGAAAGAAATTTTCAGGCAAAGGAGGAAAACGGGATGGATTTAACTCTAAGTGAATACGGCTTAACCGAAAAGAACGGCGTACCAGTTGTGAGCAGTCGGCAAATATCCGAGAAGTTTCATAAAAATCATGCCGATGTGTTGAGGTCTATCGAAAATTCTGATTGCAGTGAGGATTTTAGAAAACGCAATTTTGCTGTTTCTTCCTATAGAGAAGGCAAGGGAAAATACAAAGAATACCTGCTTACAAAAGATGGATTCTCATTTACTGTAATGGGCTTTACCGGCAAGAAGGCGGCAAAATTCAAGGAAGCTTACATCAACGCCTTCAATCAAATGGAATCCTTCATTAAGAATCTTCTGGAAGCCAAGATTGATTTCCCTGAATTCACCGATGCAATAATGGCAACCCATGAAGAACCGAAACATTATCACTTCTCAAATGAGGTTGACATGATCAATCGCATAGTGACCGGTATGTCTGCAAAGCAATATCGAGAGGAACACGGCATAGAATCCGGCAAGTCTATTCGCCCTTATCTTTCACCAGATCAAATGGAATTAGTTAAGAATCTTCAACGTATCGACATTGGGCTTATCTTCGCGTTACCGAGCTTTGAGCACAGGAAGCGAGTTCTTGAGGCACAGTTTAACCGTATGCAGCAGGTGATACTTAGCACAATAGGCTAGTTAGTAAGGTTGGTCAAGGGGGTGGTGCGACTCCATGA
>JBAZHB010000132.1:0-3877 GCA_041652535.1 Candidatus Babeliales bacterium | reverse complement strand
CTATTGTTTTTCAAAAGATATGTATCAGTTTTTGCGGGATTTATTTGTAAAATTCAACTTTTACAAAATAACTTTCAATGTAGTGATCGGGAATCCCGTTGAAAAGATGTATGACAAATACGTTGAAAAATACGGCGGAAAGGTAGTTGGATATTTTAAGAAACACGTCATGTTGCAAGATGGCAAATTGTACGATAGGAAGTGTTATGAGATTTTTAAGAAAGATTTTGCACAGATTTATTACGCGTCAAACTTTGACCACATATTGGAAACGGAGGTTACAAAAGTATGAAACACTATGCCACATACAGCAGATCACAAGATTGTTTCCCCGAAAACGCGCCTGACACGTTTATCAGCGGCAAGGGTTGTCATGTAACAGCAGAAGATGGACGAGAGTTTATAGATTGGGGAATGGGACTCAGGGCTGTCTTATTAGGTTATTGTTATCCGGCGGTAGATGAAGCAGCAAAGAAAGCCATAGACAAGGGTGTATGCTTTACCCGTTCTAGTCCATATGAAAATGAATTGCGGGAGATAATCACGCAGGAGTTGAAACTGGGTGAGGAATGCAAGTTCGGGAAAAATGGGAGCGACGCTACACATGCCGCCGTAAAACTTGCAAGGGCTTACACGGAACGGGATATTGTGCTTATTGCAGAGGAAAATCCGTTCATATCTACAGCCGACTTTTTCATTGGTACAACGCCTGTGAATGATGGCATACCGAGAGATAGTATACAACACGCTTATGTTGATACCTATACATATTCAAATATGCAATACGGAGCATTTCCATTAGAACAGTACCTAAGATGCAACCATGAAAGAGTTGCCGCAATAATCCTTGACCCTGCTACGGTGGATATAACGAAAGAAAAGCTGCAGTACATCCGTGACCTGTGTGACAAGTACGGTATAATCATGATACTTGATGAAACCATATCGGGGTTCCGGTACGATATACGAGGCGTACAGGGGCTGTATGGCATCAAGCCTGACTTAGCTTGCTATGGAAAAGGAGTTGCAAACGGCTACGCAGTCAGTATTATCACAGGCAGAAAAGAGTTGTTTGATTTGGGACTGAGAGGCAAAGGGAATGTGTTTCTGCTTTCGGGTACTTATTTTTCCAATACACCCGATTTGGCAGCGGCGATTGCTTGTATTGATGTACTTAAAACATGGAAAAATTCAGACTTTGAACAGACGGCACACGAACGGCTTAATTCAACAGGAAATGTGCTGATAACGTTTATAAATGACCTTGCCGGTCGATACGGATTAAAAAAGCATGTTTCAATTGACGGATTCCCTTCGTGCCCAATGATGCACTGGAAAGATATCCGGCTCAAAACTATATTTGATTGGCAGATGATTGAAAATTCTGTACTCATGCCGTATATTGCACCGTGCTTAAGCCACAACACAAATGATGTGCTTGAAACATTATCGGCGGTTGATTATTCATTCAATCTTGTAAAGTCCGCACTGGAGTATGAGGATTTGGACAAATTCATTGAAAAGAATTGCGGCAATTGGGTAGAAAAGCCAGTTTTCAGGAAGGTGTGATGCCGATGATAACCGACCAGATAGAAAACATCCTGCGATACCATAATCAAAACGGTTTTCGCAATGATATGAAAATGATATACGGCAGAATAGCGGATCTTAGACAAAAACCTGAACTATCCGCAATAAATTACAAGGTGGCGGTTCCAGCTAACCGCAGCAGCGTTTCAAGTGTGGAGGTTTATGTTGTTCGCAATGCCACGGTATCAGAAATGGAAATGGAGGCAAAGGAGCTGGAAAGATTTATTGACAGACTTGACCACGCAATATCAAATTTACTTCCGAACGAACGCAGTATCTTATTATCAAGATATTTCACTAAAGACGGCAGCGTAAAGGAATTTAAAAATGTTGCGGTAGAATGCAATTATAGCGAGGATTGGTGTAAGGAACTGAATAAAAGGGCGCTTGAACATATTGACACATTTTTATCAGGGTATAAGATTGAATGGCAAACTTTGAAGTAGACCACTTTTAAGCCACTTCATAAGGCAAAATACGGTATATACTCACATTATGGCTTATCTCCTATAAATATATTTTGAATAAGGCGGGAAACTGCCTTATTTTTTTTATGCCAAAAAACGGGGTGGGATAGTGGAAGAACTAAAAAAACTGCTTGATTTTGATGTATATTCAGAAAAGTTCATAAAAATAATCAACAAGGACACCCAAAAGGTGTCTTTTGTTATGAATAACATCCAAAGGCAGATTGACAATAAAATCAAGGAGATTGAGGCAAAGGGAAAGCCTGTAAGACTTATCATACTCAAACCGAGACAACCGGGGGTGTCCACATACGTACAAGCCAAATATTTGCACAAAACAGCTACGGCGTTCAATAAAACAGCTTTAGTGGTTGCACATACGGACAAGTCAACAAATGCGATTTTTAACAAGACTAAATTTATGTACGATAATCTGCCTGCGATAATAAAACCGCTCAGAAAAGCATCAAATGCGCAGGAGTTGATATTTGACAAACCAAGCACAGACAAATCGGATGGTTTCGGGCTTAACAGCAGATTCAAGATAGCCACGGCAGGAGGCTCAGGCATAGGACGTTCCGACACTCATCATTATGTACATTTGTCAGAGTTGGCATTTTATGAAGGTGATACAAAGCAGATTTTTATAGGCATAATGCAATCAGTGCCAAAAACGAAAGATTCCTGTGTCATTATTGAATCGACAGCACAAGGTTTCAATTATTTTAAAGAAATGTGGGATAAGGCCTGTAACGGCGAAAGTGAATTTGTACCGCTTTTCTTTAGTTGGTTTGACCACGAAGAATACCAGATGCCCGTTACCGAAGATGAGCGTTTACGGATAATGAGCAATCTCAATGAGTATGAAAAAATGCTTATTGAGCTTTTTAATTTACCAGCAGAAAGAATCAAATGGTATCGCTGGTCTTTAGAGAATGACTGCCAGGGTGACACATACTTAATGAAACAGGAAAATCCAAGCACACCCGAAGAGGCTTTCCTGCATACCGGACGACCTGTGTTTGACCTTGCCAAAGTTCAGAAACAGATAGAAAGACTCAGAAACAGGTACAAGGCTAAACCTTTTGAAATCGGCGATTTGGAATATGCGGACGGCAGAGTAAAGTTTATCCCGAACCCATACGGTGTCGTTAAAATATATAAACACCCCGAACAAAACAAGCCTTATGTAATAGGTTCTGATACAGCTGCCGGGCTTAAAGATGGCGATTACAGCACAGCATCAGTCGGCGACAACGTAACGTGTGAACAGATGGCGGCAATAAAGATTCACATGGAGCCTGAGCCGTTTGGGTTTGAATTGTTTAAGCTTGCCAAGTATTACAACAATGCTTTGTTGTGTATTGAGGTTCAAGAGGATGGACACGGTTATACAACGGTTAAAGAGGTTCAAAAACTGGGGTATTTCAACCAGTATAAAAGAGCTAATATTGACAAGATTCATGAGGATAAACAGCAAACATTCGGATGGAAAAACACCAGTACAACAAGGCCTGTGGTGATTGACAGGATAAGGGCAGTTGTCAGGGAAAGCCCTGAGACAATCAATGACCTCGATACCTTGCTGGATATGACAACTTTTATCTACAAAGACAGCGGAAAGCCTGAACATGAAACAGGTTGCCATGATGATACCATTTTCGCCTTTGCGTTGCAGCACGAAGCCCGTTCGCAGCAACGCGCCTATTCCGCGCCCGAACCCGAGAAGTGGGATAACACAAAATACACTCATCCAAGCATGCTGATAGATTCAACCAAAAACCCGCAGTTGAAACGATATTATCAAAAGAAATATGGGA
>JBAZHB010000131.1:0-3907 GCA_041652535.1 Candidatus Babeliales bacterium | reverse complement strand
GCGGACGAAGGTGAAAGAGGACGGGAAATGTTGAACGCCTGCGAGAAAAACATCGACTGGATTAAGCGAATGTTTGCAGAGTACAAGAAACTGGAAGATAGATATTTGGAAAGTGAGGTATAGGAATGGTTCACTATCTTAAAACGATTCAGCCGTATTTTCGTGACGTTTGGTTAGGACTCAAAACCTTTGAAGTGCGGCGCAACGACAGGAATTATCAGACGGGAGACTACCTTGTTTTGCAAGAATATGACGCAGAACGGGCAATGCTAACGGGAGAGGAAATAACGGTAGAAGTTAAGTATCTTTTGAGGGATGAACAGTTTTGTAAAGAAGGCTTTGTTGTTATGGGAATTGATGCCTTTAAGTTTCAAGCAAAGAGCGAGGTAGAGGAATGAATGATTTTGGTGTTCAAAAAGAAGTAAAAACGCGAACAAAGCATTCTTGTATATTCTGTCAAAGAAGTATCCCGATTGGCACGTTGGCAATTAGGTGTTCTGGAAAGTATGAAGGCGATATGTATAATTTTTATGCGTGCGCCTATTGCACGAGCATTGAAGATATTATTAAAGACGCAAGGGACGGTATAAGTGGTGACGGATATGAATTTACTGAATGGGTTAGAACTGCTTTTAGTAAATGTTTTAATTGTGGTAATGTTGAAGATATTGATACCACTTGGACGCTTAACGAGAAAACACTAATGTTTACTTGTAATGAATGTGGTCATGAATGGACGAAATACATTGGATTTGAAGCCGCACTTGCAGAACAACTTGATTGAAAGGAGAGACACATGAGTAATATATACTGTCTTATCTTTCGCGACGAATACTTCGATTCGGTTGAATGGTTTGTAGAATATCCAGATTTGCCAGGGTGTATTGGTTGCGGAGATAGCCCCGAAGAAGCCCTTGCGGTGGGAGAGAGTCACAAGGAACTATGGGTAGAAACCGCGCTAAAACACGGCGTGGACGTTCCGATTGAATATTTGAAAGGAGAAGAGAAATGAACAAGGAAATCAAGAAAATTGAGGATCTGTATTTGGTACTGAAATGGGAGGACATACGAAAAAATCTTTCGTTTAGTGAGCGTAATGCCCTTGCCGAATTGATACGAAAAGTAGAACGTGGACGAAAGGTGTTGTCTTGTAATAAGTACATCGTTTGCAACCAAGACGAGCCATATGCCGAAAAAGTGTGGCAGATGATTCTTGACGGAGAGCGGGCAAAGTTGAAAGGAGACGGGAAATGAACAAGATAATTATTACTGGAAGAATGACAAAGGATCCAGAAGTAAAAATGACACAGAATCAAATTGAGGTATGCTCTTTCACGGTGGCGGTGGATCGCATCTTCAAAAAAGCAGACGGCACGCGAGAATGTGATTTCATTAGTTGTGTTGCATGGCGGCAGCAAGCAAAGCTGCTCGGACAGTATTTCTCAAAGGGTTCTCGCATTGGCATTATCGGCAGTATTCAAACCCGTGATTACAAGGACAAGGACGACAAGAAGGTGTATGTGACCGAGGTTGTGGTTGACGAGATTGAATTTATTGATTCGAAGAAAGATTTGGAGCATGCGGACACAGAACCGAAAGAAACGGAAAAAAGTTTTTATGAAGAAATGATTGATGATTCGATATCCCTTCCATTTGATCTGTGAGGAGGCAGAATGAAAAACACAATATTACACGGAGACGCACTCAACATATTAAAGTCAATGAAAAGTGAATCTATAAATTGTATTATTACTTCGCCGCCTTATTATGGGTTGCGTGATTATGGAGAAGAACGGCAGCTCGGGCTTGAAAAAACACCGGAAGAGTATGTGCAAAAGCTGGTTGATATATTGCATGAGGCAAGAAGGGTACTTACTGATGATGGCACTTTATGGCTTAACATCGGGGATTCTTATGCCGGGTCAGGAAAAAATCGAATGGGTGACGGAACATCTTGCGCAACCGGAAAGCAAGCCACAAATAAAGGAAGCACACAAGGGCTTTTGGTTAAAACGCAAGATGTTTTGCCTTCCAAAAACCTTATAGGAGTACCCTGGATGATCGCATTTGCACTTCGAGCGGATGGATGGTATTTACGCCAGGACATTATATGGGCGAAGCCAAACCCGATGCCTGAGAGCGTAAAAGACAGATGTACAAAATCGCACGAATACATATTTCTTCTCTCTAAATCTCCAAAATATTATTTTGATGCGGCCGCAATATCTGAACCAGTAGCACAAAGCACAATACAACGGTTGTCGCAAAACATTGAAGAACAAGATGGATCGAGCAGAGTACCAAATAAAACAAACAGAAAGATGAAGGCGGTTGCGCCTCGGTATGGTGGAAAAAAATACACAGCAGAACCGGATGTTTTTAACCGAACGAAGTCGGGAGGTGCTTACGAAATTCACGAAAACCGAAACAAGCGCGACGTATGGACGGTATCGACTCAACCTTTCGATGGATCTCATTTTGCAACATTTCCAATACGTCTAATTGAACCCTGTGTCCTTGCAGGGTGTCCTTCCGGAGGAATTGTATTAGATCCGTTTTTTGGTTCCGGCACGACAGGGCTTGCAGCACGAAAGCACAACCGAAATTATATCGGGATAGAAATCAATTTGGAATATGTTGAACTGGCAAACAAACGTCTTTCCGGGCTATTTGATACAGACTTTGAAAACCAGATTGCTATGTTTGGTGAGGCAGCAGAATGAAACAAGATCACATGTCCATTGACGAATACAAGAAACTCTGTGCAGCTGGCAAGCCGTCTAAAATGCACAACAAAAAAGTAACAATAGACGGGATCACATTTGACAGCCTAGCAGAAAGCCGAAGATACGACGAATTAAAACTAATGTTGCATAGCGGAGAGATTCGGGGCTTCGGGTGCCAACCGTCATTTACACTATATGCAGGAATACGATACAGACCGGATTTTCTCGTATGCGGGAAAAACGGGCGAATTTGGCTTGAAGATGTAAAGGGATATGCTACGGACATATTCAGGCTGAAGGAAAAGCAATTTCGCGCAAAATATCCGGGGTTCGAGCTGCGAATTTTGAAATAATGCTTTTCTTTTATATCTTGAAGGTATATAATATAACCAAAGGGAAGATGAAGGGAGAAAGCATGACGATTACAGAAATGGTCACAGAGGCTCACGGTAATGCTAAAGAACATGGATGGCACGACGGAAAGAGAACGCCAACAGAATTGCTTTGCTTGATTCATTCCGAGGTGTCAGAGGCGTTGGAAGAAATCAGACATGGCGGTGCGATTAACAAAAACCACTTTATCAAGGGAAGCGACAAACCAGAGGGCGTACCGTCTGAACTTGCCGACGTAGTGATTCGCGTAGCAGATATGTGCGGATTATATGGTATCGACCTTGAGGCGGCAATTATCGAAATAATGGAATATAACAGGTCGCGTCCATACCGTCATGGCGGGAAAGCATTGTAAGGAAACAGGCGTTGAATATTACATCAAGGACGATTTGCGACGAGATATGGAAAGCGAGGTAGAGGCATGACATACAGAGAGGCGGCAATTGTCACTATTTATACGAACTATCTAATTGGCGATTTTTCTGAGGCGCACAAATACGCCCAAGAAATTTATGGCGGTCCAATTTGGTCACATCAGTTTGGTGATCCTGAAATTGTAGAAAAACTAAGGGAACTTTCGAAGGAGGACTATGTCAAGTTGAGCGAAATGCTACGTAAGGATGACGAGGATAACACGGGAGGAAAGCAAATGAAGGGATTTATTGAGGTATACGAACGTCAAGACAGACAGACATTGGTTTCTATCAACATTGCAGAAATAGAAATGTTTTATAACAAGCATATTTGCATACGATCCAGAACATTTCCAGTCCAAGAAACCTACTCCG
>JBAZHB010000130.1:0-3936 GCA_041652535.1 Candidatus Babeliales bacterium | reverse complement strand
AGACGATGAACAAATAGAGCAAGATGAAACATGAGCAACCTTAAACGCATCCACGTAACAATCGCTTACGATGTCGAAAAAACAAACGGGCGAAACGTGCTTAAACAAATCCGTGACAACCTAACAGACTCAGCCATAGTTGGCAGCGTGGAATATTTCGGTTCTGGTAACTTTTCATCGGGAGGGTTTTAGGTGTTAACTGCCATCGGATTTTCATTTTTAAAAAGTCTTGCTGTTAACTTTCATCGGATATGTGCGACCAAGCATTTGGATTCTGTCGTAAATCGTAACAGTCTTTGCTTTCAAATAATGGAGGAAAGAAAATGAAAAATCTGATTTATGGAAAAAAGCGAAAAAGAAACAAGTATAGAATTGATAAAGTCCATTTAGGTTTTGACATGATAACAATGGGTGGTCTATTAGTTTTCCTAAGATTCTTTTTTGAATTTGCTAACAATTCTTTAGTTGGTCAGATTTTTTATTATGTGGGTCTTGCAATTGCTTTTGTAGGTATCTCTTTATTAGGGTATGAAGCTCTTCATCCTTCTTAATACCCCCTTTTTCAGGCAAGTACAAAAACGGCGAGCAAACACTGTGGATACGCAGACCAACCAAAATATTCACGGACGGACACGACAATGCAGTCATAATTAAAAGCGGATTACCCATAAAGCTGATTGACGATAAATGGGTTTACACAGCGCAGTAAATCCAATTTCTTTAAACTTTATTTTAAAATTCATTTCCCCTATTAATACTAAAGGCAACCCGATTTTTCCAGCCAGGCACTTAACTCTAAAAAAGATACATCCGTAACCTGACATATCTTTAAACGACATATCCTTAAACTGCGTAATGCGCAGCGATCAACAGCGCAGGCCATGCAGACACACTAAAGTTGCTGCGAGCGCACGCTAACCGCAGTTACTACTATTACCATTAAACAAACGTTCAACAATATAAGCGGATTGTTGTTGTTTTGTGTTGTTGTTGTTGTTTTTAACAAACAAGTGTTTTAAGATTATGCAAGAATAGATTCTTAAAGAAGCCATATCCAGGCTCTTTTTGGCAAAATAAGCTTAAATTATGATGGTAGTAGTACTAATAGTAGTAGTAATATACATAAACAAACTTATACTAATTCAACCAAAAAGGTGTTAAAACTTGACACAACCTTTAAAATGTGACTGTTGCAACAAAACAGTAACAAAACAGTATATTTTAACAATCAAAACCCAAGAATCACCAATAGTGACAGAGTTTGTTTTTTGTTCTATTGCGTGTTTAGTAAACAGCTTATACGTGGTGAACCCATAAAATGTTTGCAATCTTAGCAAACGGAATAGAACTTAAAGGCAGCCAGGCACAACAGTTTTTTAAACGCTTACAATTCCAGGATCAAGCAGACACAGCAAGAAACTTAACCAAATTAGCAGACAAAGACACACCGCTTAAACTTCGATATTACCGCATGCGAAATGGGAAAATCGTGGATGCGATATACGGGGAATAAACGATATGTCTGAAATTATAGAATCAGCCAAAACAGACAACAAAATAATAAAAATCTCCATTGACGAATTCCCAAGCGACCCATACAATGAATGGGATCAATTAAGTCACATCGTAGCATGGCATAGACACTATAATTTCGGTAAAAAAGAAGACATAGAACAATTCAAGCATCAAGAAGATTTTGAACAATACGTTAAAGACTTAAACGGAAAAATCCTACTACTTAACCTCTACATGTACGAACATAGCGGAATAAGCTTAAGTATTGATCAATCTCGGCCATATCCATTTAGTGACAAGTGGGACAGTGGACAAATAGGCTATGCTTACGTGACTTATGAAGAGATACAAAAAGAGTACAGCGTTAAACGCATCACAGAAAAACTTAAACAAAAAGTCATTAAACTAATAGAGTCAGAAATTGAGACTTACAACCAATACTTAAACGGCCAAGTCTACCAATACGCAATTTTCAAGATACAAAAATGTGATAAGGAACATGAACATTTCGAAATTGAGGATTCTTTAAGTGGCATATTCGGGGACATATCAGACGTTAAAGAGGCTATTGCTGAAAACACCGACATTGACATTAAAAGCCTTGATTGGCAAGATGGGGACATTGAAGAGGATTAAACCATGACACAAAACATAACGACAAATGACGCTTTAAAAAATCTCTGTTTTCAAGCTGAAAATTTCAGAGCAATAATTGAACGTTTCCAAAATTCAAATTTCTACTATAATCTAAATGAGCAGCAAAAAATATCAATAAATGAAATAGCAAACAAGGCTATAATGTTTCCATCAACAATTGAAAACATATTGGAGCAACGTTGATCATGACACAAACAATAACAAAAATATTCTACGTAGTAACCGCATACGGAATAATCAAGCTTCATGCGCTGTACACGCTCAACACACAAGGCACAAGCTACAAATTCACTAAGATTCTTGAGAAGAACTCAAAAAACTTAAACATTAAAGTGACACAAATATGATAAGCAATAAATGTTCAAATTTCGATTGTGACTTATGCAGCCATAAAATAAAATGTGGAAAGGGAAATAAAGCATGAATAATGAATCAAGAAACTTGATTTACAGCGTCATAAACGAATTACGTTTAGACTTAACTAAACACATGGGCAACAAAACTAAAGAGTGGGCTTCAAAACTCGAAACAGCCTTACGGGACATGGATAAATATAACGGTTGGCCGACATACGAAACATGGAACATGCACTTAATCCTTTCCAACAATCAAGAATTAGACAATAAAATAAACTCATTCTTGCATCAAGAATTAAACGAATATAACACGGAAGACAAACCATTTAGCAGCTTAACCAACCAGGCTAAACGTGACGTTCTTTATGAGATTGCAGACTCACTAAAAGAGTATATCGAAAACACTTATTATTATAACTGTCTTCCAACAAACATAACGATATATGTCATTGATTACGAAGCATGGACATATCGAGACTTCCAAGAAATAAACTGGTATGCAATCGTTAAAGCCTTCCTTGAGGATTACTTAAGGGAAATTGGATTTAAAGAGGATTGATTAAACTTGAATGACTCTGAAAGGGAACAATGGGTTAACAATGACGAATCACTATACAATGACTTTAAGCATTCACGTTTAAGCATGACTAAATTTGTACGTTCCAACCGTGCTGAAATAGATAGAAATATTATTAAAGTCATTGGATACGATCCTTGCAAGAAACAAAAATCAAACCTTAAACAATTCTGGATGTTCTAAGCATGATTCAATCACAAACTAAACAGCCAAACACACGCTGCAGCCATTGTGGCTATAAATGGACTTACAAAGGCAACCTCAAAAAAACTACGTGCCCATCATGCAGACTAAACACGGACTCAAGAAACATGCTCACAAAAGAGGTGAAACAATAATGTATCAAACAATTTCAATAATCTTATCAATCATCAACATAATCTTTGTTTCGACATTAGCTTATGAAAACTATAAACTAAATAAAGAATTAAACGAAAAAATACAAAAACTTACTAAAAAATGAGGTGAAATAATGTCAAATAAACAAGAATTAATCAAACGCTTAGAAATACGCAAGCAACAATTAATCAATCCACAAAAAACTTCTTACCCAATACACAATGGACACCACTTAAGAGACATAACGACAGTATTAGCTTACTTAAAAAACGAAAATGACGCAATAGTTGAATTATTAATAAACAAATTACCCGATAAAATTTAAACCCTTAAGTTTTTTATCAACTTATTTTTATCAGTTAGTTTCAAGGCACAACCAAGAATCTTTAAGTATCACGGTTTTTATTCGTTGATTCTGTAGTGTGCCATAAAGAACAAACGATAAAGATTCTACAATTCAACAGCGTAGACTCTTAACATAAGGCTCTTTAT
>JBAZHB010000129.1:0-3939 GCA_041652535.1 Candidatus Babeliales bacterium | reverse complement strand
TATACATCTGTCTTTTCTCCACTTGTTTTTTCTGATAAAGAAGAACAAGGTTTTCTTACCTCTTTAATTTCAGCGTTAGCAAAGCTGTCATTGATTCTAAGAACCACTAATAGTTCTTCCTTGCAACATGGACATCTTGTATAAACGTCTTTGTCATACATTCACGGTTTCACCTGTTCTTTATTTTCGCAATCAAGAATAACGTGTTTTGACGCTTTAACCTTTTCAAATACTGCTTCTATCTCTTCTCTCGTTGAACAATGGTGAGAATCGGCTAAAGCATCACCTTTGAAAACAAGGATTGTATTGGAGCTTTCGCTAAGTACAAAGTCAAAGCCGTCTATGGTTACTGTAGTCATGGGGTTGTGTTCTCCTTTCCTTTTCTCAACACAATGCAACATTTTCTTTCTGGCAATTTCTCAAGAAGTTTAACATAATCCATTAAGTCAGATTCGTCACTCATTTATTTTAGCCTCTTCTTTTCGCGGGATTTCAAGCGTAGCTTTCAAGTCAGAAATGTGGCAGTCGCCGCCTTCAGTGCATTTTTCGTTCAAGCACTGTTCACATATCTTCGCTATGATCTTGTTGGCGGCTTCAATCTGCTTGTATTGCCCATCACAGATAACAAGTAAATCCTCATATCTTTCTTTCAAATCGTCTAAGATTTTTGCAAATTCTTGCTGTGCGCTCATGTTTATTTCTCCTTTTGGTTTTCTTGACTTTGGATTTGAACTTCATAAACGCCTTTGTTAATTTCTTTTAATTCTGCTTTTGGATATTTCTTATTATGCCACTCCCAAAATTCCTTTTCGTGTTTTGCGCAGATTTTCCAGATTTCCCAAACTCTATCCCATGCATTATCCCATGCTTTTTTCTTTTCGTTGCATTCTGCCATTTCTTTTTCTAATGCATCCCAATCAGGTTCTTTGGTCATGGTTCTTTCCTTCTTTGTTTTTGGCAAGTGCATATATTTTCATTTAAGCATTTATTTTTTTGCATGTAAGCGTCTAATTCGCGAAGGTAATCTTGCGCTACTTCGTTTAGTAATATTTCCAACGGTTTCACCCTCTAATGCGTCCATTATTTGATTTCCTAATAATAGTAGTAGTAATCGCTTATAAAAATGTTGTGTTTGTGGATTGATGACGATAAAAAAATAGAGAAAAAAATAATGGTTTTGGCGCTTTTATTTTATCTTGCGAACCATGTCTATGCGCATTTTGCATCTTGGGCACGCGCTTGGCGGGCGCGGCAACCTGGGTTGCCAAACGTAGTAGACTGTGTTGCTCTCGTTGCCAGGTTCTTTGCCAAAATCACTGCAAGCGTGCGCGTTGACTATTACAGAGTTTTCTTCGTTGATTATGTAGAAGTATGGGCGCTGATCCTCGTATCCTTCAAGTGACAGGTTGATTGTTGCGGATTTGCCGATTGGCGCGTCGAGTATAAGGCTGTACACGCGGTTGCCCCACTGTGGTAGAATTTGCGCTATTTTGGCGTTTGTTTCGACATCGCTTATCACTTTTTCACTCTCTAATCCTTATATTGCGTTTGACGTTGTTACTACTTTTACTACTACTAATAGTATTAGCGCGTCAATATAAAGGTTATTGCAGGTTATCGCAAAGTTTATTAGACGGCTACTACTATCACTATGATGCAAGGGAAGACGCCATAGAAACACCAACAGGTTCGCCAGTTTTCCCATCACGGTTCGCCGTGGCAAAAAGCTGGCAAATTAAGGATTAGCAAAGTTGCAGAAACCACGAATCCGAACTTCAAACAAGCCTCTGGTCGTCGCATCAGGTAAAGAAGCTCGACAAAGATGCCGTTTTGACGCTTACCATGCTTGAATGTTATCGGGTTCGGCTGCAGAAACTTTGCTAAATCTTCATGGTCATAACCGTTGAACCGACGTCAACCGTCTATACACGGCTTTGACAGCGCAGAATGACAGATATAAGTAGCCATACGCCACGCCTGCACTCACTGCAACTCGGAGAATAGTCAGTATCTGGATGTAACGGTAGTCCGAGTAATCCGTTTGTTGTATCTGTCCTGCGCTTTAGTTTGCTAAATCACTCGTAAAGCGGGCAGTTTTTGACGCGCAGGTTCTTGCACGTCACCATTCCTGTTTCTTCGAGTTCAGCTTTGCAACGCGCTGAGAAACCGCATCGATCAGGTTTAAACGTCGCCGTTTTCTTGGATTTTGAGGTCTTCATAATCTTCGGCTTCAACGTCCACTATTATCGTTAATAGGTCAAGAATATAGTACACGTCAACTTTGGGGTTAAACCAACTGCGCCGTATGAATTCTTTGCGTATTCTGTATAAAAAACCATTTGCGCATTCAAGCTTGCTGTAGGATACATCGGTGAGGAAATAGTCTTTCATGATTGCGCTTAACAGGGAAAACGATTCAATGTTTGGGCAGTAGTGTAATAGTACAGTGAAAAAGTAGTTGAGACACCCTGTGCGCTTGTTTGGTTCGATTGTGCCAAGCGCGTCAAACAGTTCTTGCTTGACGGATTCTACATTGTGTTTGCAGGGTTTAACGTTGATTTGAGATGCATGTTTATAAATGACATCGAACATCGGGCGCAATTCGGGTTTAATGTAGGGCAACTATTAACCCACCTTCTTGCCGCACACTGGGCACATGACTGTTACGCCCAGTCTCAAGCGCTTGAGCATGGATTCCGTGGGGTCAAAGTTGGATTTGCAGTGGGGACAGGTTTTCATGGCTTCACAATCCACCAATCTTGTTCATCGGTCATGGGGTGCAAGCGGTATTTTTCGGCGAACTCCCCGACTGCTTTCATGACGCCGTAAAAGTTGATGTCGTGTCCACCCATTACACCACCGCTTTTGATTAAGGGATAAAATGCTTCAAGCTCTTTGGACACGTTTTCGTAAGTGTGATCGCCATCCAAGTACGCGAAGTCGAGGTGAGGTAGAATATCTTTGGATGCTTCGATAGATTTGTGGAATCTCCAATCCAAAATGACTTGGTTAGCGTATTTCATCAGTCGATTCTTCGCTTCTTCTTTGAATGGCGACGGGTCGGTAAGTTTGGGATTGCGTTTGTCGCCGTCAACGTAGGGCAAGTAGGGGTCTATGAGATAAAGTTTCTCCAATGATAAAGTTTTGATTATGTCTTCGGCATTCTTGCCTTGCCATACACCTATTTCCGCACCGATTAAACCGATTACGGGTTCGCCTAAACGAGCACTTATTTTGCACGCTTTTTTGAAGCGTTCATCAATAAAACGTATCATCGGGCGAGTCATTCTTTAACATCCTCTTTTGTGGTGAAAACTGTTAGTTTAATCGGTGCCCCGTTTATTGTAGTCCACGCGGTTTTAGCTTTGAACTCATTGTTGACTGAGTAGATGACTTGGGGATCATCGGCGCATTCGTATAGGTGAAGGTAAAGTTCGCAATTCTTGCCGATTAATTCGATAACTGTGTCGTTCAGGATGGCTTCTATTTCTTCAACCTCAGTTATGCGGTTATCCTTGTTTTCGCACAGTAGCGCGCAGGTTTCTTCGGGGATAGCGATGATAAAGTATTTCATTTTAATTACCAAGTTTTGTTTTACGTTGCTGAGCGTCAAACTTGCGCTTTTCTTCACAGCAGTCACAAGGAGATTTACCCATCAATGCCATTTCGTAGGTGTGTCGGTAGCAGTGGATTGGGACTTTATCCTTGTTTGGGGAAGTGTCATAAGGGCAGATTACACCGCTTTTACTCATTGTTTTCCACCGAGTTTCTCGATTACCCTTTGCCTAATGCTTTCGTCGTCGAGGGCTATTTGAAGCAACAATGTGGCAACTTCCTGCTGGGGCTTGCCCACGTTTATTGCAAAGAGTTTGACGCGGTGAGCCACGCATTCTTCGGCTACGATGTGCTTGTATTTGGATTCGGTTTTCTTGTTCATCA
>JBAZHB010000128.1:0-3957 GCA_041652535.1 Candidatus Babeliales bacterium | reverse complement strand
CCCTGTTAAGTACAAGATTCAGGCTTGAAATTTGAAAACAGGCATTTTTTGAGGCTCTCCATAATCCTTATAAGCTACTACTACTATTATCACTACCATTGATTATTATGATACCCTTCAACTTGACTGAAGCCAAAGACACGGGCATGTTCGCGTGTGGCACCTCGCAGTCAGGCAAAAGCACACTCATGAAACACATCGTCAAAACCATTGTGGACGCAGGCATCAACGTTTATGTGATTGACGTGTCAGGCACATGGACAGATTGCAGCCCAATAAAAAACGTTATCACCGTGCAACCAAACGACAATGTGGATGTGCCAGCTAACCGTTCCGCAATCCTCGACTTAGCCCAATTAAGCTACACCCAAAGAGTCAACTACGTCATATCATTCTGCCAAGCACTTTATGATTGGCACAAAAAGTTTGGCTTCAAACGCGCACCATTCGAATTCATATTTTTCGAGGAAGCCCACACGTACTTCTCAAACGGCTGTTTCCGCAGCCCACGCAAGTTCAGCCCATGCATAGACATAGTAACAGTCGGAGCAAACTTTAACCTACGCTTTGGAGCAATCACCCAGTTCCCCGCTATGCTCGACAAAGCACTTGTGAAGATTACTCAACAAAGATACTTTGGATTCACAACCGAAAACAACGACTTAAACTACATCAAGGGCTTCGTAGGCAAAGAACACACGGACAGACTAAACAAGGACAAGACCCCCAACCTCAACAGCGTTTTCAACTTGCAAAAAGGACAGTTCCTTTATCAGCTACGCAACAGAATCGAGAAGATTCAGTCAAACAAATACGAAAACCCAAAGACTGATTTCACAGTGAACGGGCAGCACGTGGAATTCGCTTACAACCTATAATTTATTTTAACTCGACAATCAACCTTTAAAATTTCGGCGTATTTAATTACAAAAATACACATTTTTAGGATTTGACTAAAGCGTCAAAAACCTCACGGTTTTCAGCGATGCATTTCCTCGCAAAATAGGCCACAGCATCACGATCACCTGGATTCACAAAGCCAATTTTTATTCGCAGCAAACGCAAAGTTTCCTTAAAGTTCATTCTTTCAGCCATGATAGTAGTAACCGCAACCTTAATAAACAACTGTAAGTGTAAGTGTAGGTAGTGATAGTAATGGTAGTAACAGCAAACAAAACTCAAAAAACAGAAAAAACAGTTGTGACATGCCCGCATTGTGGATGGAACAACCGCACAAGCAGCAAACTGCAAAATATTACATGCAGCAGTTGCTTAAAGAAAATACCAAACACTTCCATAAAGAAGGTGACTGCTTAATGGATAAAAACGAAGCTGCAAATCAACATGTAACTATTTCTTGGTGGAACTTTGGCAAAAAAACCTTAGACTATAAGGGAACATATCAAGGATACTTAGACAAACGCGACATAAAAGTTGAAGACATAGTTCACCCAAACGATAAAGATTACAAAGGCTTACGATTCAAAATATCTGTTAGTTCAGCAACATGCACTTTCGACATTTTCGACATCAACTATGAACGATGCTACTTTGAAGCAATCAAAATATTCCTATCCATGATGGGTGATAAAACACAAATCATCACTAATCGATGGGAACAAAAAGTCAATTGGTGATAACCATGACCGAAATCTTGATAACCGAAACAGAAACATCAAGCACCATCATCAAACTGCCAATGGACATCCAGGCACTAATCGATTCAGCCGTCGAGCACAACATGAATTTTCTGCTGCAACAACACAGCAATCCAACACGGCTACTGCGCACGCTCCAAAACACGGCCATAGACAACGCCTTCCAAGAACTCACGCAACGATTAGACCAAATTGAAGCAGCGCACGAAATCTCAATGTCAAACGTGACAGCTACACTACTAAACATGCAGCTAAAAATAAAGAAACTTAAGGATGCACAACCATGACCGACTATGCTCAAATAAAAAACATAGATGGCTTAAACGCAGCAACCACACAAAACATGAATAAGCCAATACCTGAAACCGTTGGCACATCAAACGCAGTCACAGTACACAACGACAAAAACGTTAAAGTCAACACGATAAAACAAAGCAACCTTACATCAAATTGCTGGCTTGTACAAATGAACGGTTTTGAAGCATGTGCAGACTGCGAAGTTTACCCATTCAACCGCAAAACTGGCAAACTAAAAGTTACATCAGACTGTGGTGGCGGACAAACACTTGCTTTAATGCTAAAAAACTTTGGCATATCAATGTTCGATCAATGGCACGCTGGCGATTTCTGGAAAGCACACCCAAACGCATCATTTGCCAAATTCGTTCAAGCCATGCAGAAACAGAATTGTTGGGAAACTCCACTACGCAAATACAAAAACAAAATAAAGGAATTATGCCAAATAGCAACCGAAAAACAAGCGCATCCGCAAATTCAAGCTTTAGACGATATTTATCCTTACAGCGAAATTTCAATTAATCCAAACGCTAAAAGAACAATGGCATCAAGTTCACATTATCCAACAGAGTGCACATGCGACACAGGACACAAAAAGACAGCTTACAGAGATGAAACTTACACATTTGAGGACAAAACAATATACTACTACCATCAACACGCTATAGCAGTAAAAACCAAAGATTCTATAACGCTTGACTCATGCGGTTTCAGAACATTAACCACTAAAGAACGAATAAACAATTATCTGCCTCAACCATACAGACTATACCAAAACAGCCACAAGTGGTTCATTGAAGCCCGACGATGGAACGAACAAAGCGAACACTGGGAAAGCGTGATTCCACAAGACATAGAATTCTACGACGGATTAACTTTAAAGATGAACCTAAATGCCACAACATAACACAACAATTTCCCCATACGGCCGAGTGGTAACAGCAAAGCAAATGAAAGATGCACTGCAACAACGCAGCATAGACACTTCAATGCCCCAAATAGTCAATGCGATTTACCCTAAAGGCAGAGACTTAACAAAACATCCAGGCGACTAAAATGACTCAAACCCAACCCAAAAAGAGCCTTACACAGCAAGACGTAAAGTGGATAGCTTTTTGGCTAAAAGCAGACGCAAACGAAGTTAAGCAACAGTTAAAAGATGAGGGCTACACTATAATTGAGCAACAAAGCAACAGCGAGGACAACAAGCCATGACTAAACAAAAAATCCAAGAACTCATAGGCGACATCCAAACAAACCTTGAAGACATCTCAACAGACGTTGAAACAGGCGAAATCGAAGCATCCGAATTAAAACAACTCGAAGCATACTTAACTAAACTACGCATGATAACAGAAGACAGGTGTTTCCCACAATGACAGCCACAGCAACACGTAAACCAACAATACTAACAGGTGCTGAATTAGTTACGTTATGCAACAGCTTAAGCAAATGCAGACGCAAAGACTACATTAAGTTACTTATGGAGATAATAAGCAGTGGCGAACGCTTACACACCGCTATACAACGTTACCCAAACGTTGACAAACGATTATTCCTCGCATGGTTCCATAAAAACGCTTACCGTGCACTCAACAAAAAAATGCTACTGCACGATGTAATCAAGCAAGTAAGATACATGGAAACGGTGACACGAAATGAGCAACCTTAAACGCATCTACATAACAATCGCTTACGACATCGAAAAAACAAACGGGCGAAACGTGCTTAAACAAATCCGTGACAGCTTAACAGACTCAGCCATCGTTGGCAGTGTGGAGCACTTTCCATGAGCACCCAAACCTTAACGGTATCCCCCATATACATACGCTTCAAAGACGGCACGCAAACAATGTGGATACGCAGACCCACCAAAATATTCACGGACGGACACGGCAAAGCGGTAATAATTAAATCGGGAACACCCTTAAAACTAATCGAAGGCAAATGGGTTTACACGCCACAGTAAAACCCAAAGTTTCTTTAAACTATTCCACAAAAA
>JBAZHB010000127.1:0-4015 GCA_041652535.1 Candidatus Babeliales bacterium | reverse complement strand
TGCATTTTCACCATATCGAGTTTGTTGAACGTACCATATTCGGGTTTTAGTTTATTGTCTATCCTGTAAGGTCTGTCGCCGTCAGAAAAGCAAAGTATGTGGTCACACAACAATTGATATATCCGTTTGTAGGCAATATTTTTTTCATTTGCCTTTATGCCTATCTTTTCCGCCGTCTGGTTAATAAGCGAATCTGTCATTTTGCCGGACTGCGATTCACCTTTGTTTATACCCTGCCAGACTGAGGTAATGCCTATCATATACTGTAGCTGGTCGGATATAAACGAATAAAACTCAAGAGCTTCGCGTCCGTTGTCCTTGAAGTCTACAGCTTTAAAGTTGGCTACATCATTTACCGGAATAATAGTCAATCCGTCATTGTCAATTAATGCAGACGCTTCTTCCTCCATAGCCTTGTTGTACAAAATCTTTGTCGTACCTTTGAGAATCTTTTCCTCATGCTTGTATATCATTTTTTTCATCGTCTGCTCAAAATCAGCTGTTCTTTCAATGTCCGATATGCCTACTATCGACTTTGAACGCGGAATATTGTTCTGTATAACTATCGGAATGGACTTGGGCCCCTTGGGATAATAGTAAGGAACCTGTGTACCTTGAGGTATTTTAACTACGGGAGTTTTAATTTTATTTATCGTTCCCGAATCATCCGTTACATCTTCCTCAATTTCCGTCATATAGTCCTCGTCAACAGTTTCATAATCAAGAAAAGCTTCGTTGCCTTTTTCATCCTGTACATATTCCTCTTTTTCAGGGTCGTACCTGCGCCTGTGGTAATACTTTGGCTTTTTTGACAAAATGAGTTTATCGCTGAATACCGTCAGGCAAAGCTCGTCGTCGTCGTCAAGATACCACTTTTCTATAATGGTATACTTTGTAAGCGGGTGATTCATCTGCTCCGTCATAAGGTCAATATGCGCATTTGCATCGTTGGTGTTATGCACATTTGAACCGTTACCATCGCCTACAGTGTCATACTTTATGTCGGCGCAAAGCCCATAATCAGGTAATTTTTTAGCAATATCACCGTACTTTTTGACGCACTCCTGCAAAGTCACATTTTCAATATGGTACATGCAGCGGCATTTGTTCTTGTCTACGCTGCCAGCCGCCCACGCTATATTTTTCGGGTGAACCTCAACTATCTCGGGTCTGCCCCTGAATCCGGGGCCTTGATAGTTGTTATTCCATAAAACCTTATAACATGTCATGCCGTGCTTTTTTACTACTCTTTCAGCGGATGAATTAACCTCGTCAAGGTCACTGTTCCGTATAGTGTAGTCAGCTTCTGCCTGTAATTTCTTTACGGACAGTTCATCATCTTCCGCTACAGGTTTAAACACTGCTTCGGGTATGTTAAGGTCAATCTGCGCTTCTATAATGGACTGCGATATTCTTATGGGTGTACGCGCGTCGTCTGTAGCACTGGCGGAGTATGTATTGCCAAACGTCCTGTCACCGACATAAATCTTTTCTTCGCGGTCAAATTTATCGTTCCACGGCTGCTTTTCCTTGTCGGCGGCTTCGTACTCTTCCATAAGGGTAGTCGCTTCTCTGACCATTTCATCTATATCTTTAATTTTCTGCATTTTCTTTTTCCCCCTGTCTATAAGGGTCTTAACAGGTTTTAAAATGTCCATGCTATCACCTGCTTTTTATTCAAGAATCCGTTTCTTTATCTGCACACGCTGTAATGACTTACCGTATTGTTCCAAAAACTGGGATACGGGAAAGCCCACGTCTCGAAATCCGAGCATTGCATACGCCGCCACGCCATACATAAATTCAATATCAAACGTGTTTTTATAGGCGGTATCTGTACGGTAAAGCTTTTCGTCAAACGTCGCCATAAGGCCGATAAGCCGTTCTGCCGCAAATTCCATAAGTTCATCTTTGGACATGTCGCACATTGATTTACGCTTGGTTTCGGGGCGTTTCGGAACGTCTTTTATTGGTTTAACCGTTGGAGCCATCCTGATTTCGGGTGTTGTTGTGTTTTCAAAATCCATTTTATTTCCTCCCAAATTTCTTTTGATAATATCGTTTCAGTTGCGGGTTTTTGGTTGAATCTATTAATATGCTTGGATGAGTGTACTTTGTGTTGTCCCACTTCTCGGGTTCTGGGGCTGTATATGCGCGTTGCTGTGAACGGGCTTCGTGCATAATTGCGAACGAGAGAACGCAATCGTCATAAAAACCTTGTTCGGCTTCTTCTTTTCCGCTGTGTGCATAAACAAACGTCTGCATTTCCTGCAATGTAGCAAGGTCATTTACAAGGTAAATTTCATCACGCACTATTGCTCTTGCTTTATCTATCAATTTTGGCCTTGTTGATGATGTTGTCAGGAATCCGAATTTTTGTTGTTTACTTCCCGAAATTTCATCGTATGTCTCACGCTTATATTGGTTGTAATACCCTATGTGCTGCATGTGCTTGATACAGCTTAGTCCATGATTATTCGCCTCTGTAGCAACTAGCGCATTGTTGTAATATCTTGCAAGCTTTATTTGTTCCTCTGCAAATCTATCCGGCTCAGTGTGCAACCTTTGTGATGCAACTTGACGTCCGGATGTGTTGTCGCAAACTTGATTCACGCTATAGTCGCCGCCGCGTATTCCCTCCGCTACGTCTGCGCCTATTACGTAAGGAGCATACGGCTTGGGATGTTCGTAAATGATTAACGTGCCGTTTCTATCCGGAATAAATTTGTATTTTCCATCGACAACATCAATATATCCAACATTAGGCGGTTTTTCCTTGTACTGCTTTGACAATAGTTCTAACCGCCTCGTAACCTTTGTTATATCAAATACCGGTCTGCCTGACGAAAGAAAACTTTCTTCCGGACACGACGGATATTCTTGATGAAACTGGTCTAAATCACCCGAACATTTATTTTTTATAGCCCATCTACGCCATTCCAGTTGGTCATTGTCAAGGTCGTATTCTTTTTTAATGCGTAGTTCTTCTTCGTCTAATTCAAATCCGGTATAAGGCATCCTGTAGCCTTCATCATCAAACCACGGAACAAATAAGGGAATGTAACTGTTTTTGCCTAATACGGCGTCATCCCACAGGCTTTTAAAGTAGTTCATGCCCTTTGATGTACTTTCACAAATAACAATACTGTTTGTTTGCGGGACAGAGTTAAGCAGTGATGTCATAGTTTCTTTTATGTTTCCCGGCCACTTCGCTATCTCGCTGAGATGAAGGTAATTTATAGTGTAGGATGAACCGGCATTCTTGTTGTCTGCCGTTTCAATCAAAAACTTACATTGCAGTCCAGGGTCATTACCTGCTGTAATCGGTTTTGACGGGTCAAATTTCGGGTTTTCAAGCAGCAGGCCTTTGCTTAAGCTGGAACGCTTTGCAGGTTTTAAAAATTGCGGCAGCTCCTGATAAAACAAATCCGACATATTATTGATTGTCGTTGCAGAATCGGCATCATAACTGACTATCATTGCAACCTTGCCTAAACTAAAATGCAGTTCTTTAAAAAATAATGCCTCAGTACATGTACTAAAGCCTTGTTTTCTGCTTTTGCATATTATTATGTATAACGTTGGCCTCGTCTTTTCGTCAGGATATTGTTCTTTCCAATTCTCCACAATCTTTACAAGCCTGTCTTGACTTTTATTGGTCATAAACGGCATTATTGTGCTTGTTTCTCTGTCTCGTATTTTAAGACACGTTTTAAAATATAGCTTCGTATCGTTTATTAAGAGCTTTAATGAACTCACTATCCCACCCCGTTTTTCGACATAAAAAAATAAGGCAGTTTCCCGCCTTATTCAAAATATATTTATAGGAGATAAGCCATAATATGAGTATATACTGTATTTTGTCTTATGAACCGAACAAAAACCGAACTACCGTAATGTTTGCCACTCAATTTTATAACCGGACAAAAATGTATCTATGTTTTCCAGTGCTTTCTGGTTTAATTTTATACACCAATCCTCGCTATAACCGCATTCAATAGCAACATTTTTAAAT
>JBAZHB010000126.1:0-4078 GCA_041652535.1 Candidatus Babeliales bacterium | reverse complement strand
ATCAACGTATAACGTGCATACGTTATAACCGTAGCTGTTCCGTGCTCGTGAGACTGTCCACTTGAATTCTAAATAAAAGGTTTTATCTGTCAATTTTTTCACAAGCCGTATTTATCGAATAGTTGCTTAGTTATTATGTCCCATATTTTGTCTTCGCCATAAAGCTGTTTTAAGCGTTTATATTCAGTTTTACTTATGTTTGGTGTGACATATGCGCTTATGAGTGCATCGTTTTGTTCAGAGGTAAAGTTTATTGCAGGACTCCATCCAAAACCATATCCAGGTGCACCTAATGACCCCATAGTTTCACAATCTGCAAATAATCCCGTTTCATCTATGAACTCATCGAATTGTTTAGGGGTTAAAATTGCTACATATTTTTTATGTGTCCATCTTGGAATTCCAAGATCGGATTTACCTTTTTCCGTTAGTTTCCATAGTTTTTTATTGTTTGGTGTGTAATTGTCGGGGTAATCTCCATCTATACCATAAATGATAGAGTAGCTTTCTATCTTTATTTGTTCGCTCAATTTGAATGCATCCCTTCTAAAATCCGTTTAAGTTCGCTGTCTGCTGTTGGCCGTAGTTTCAAGCGTAAAATGATAAAGTTTTCCTTAGAGCTTATGCAAGTTGCGACATAAACTTTTATTGTGTCTGCTGTCATGTTTTATAGTGCTCCTGGTGTGGTTGCTTTTAGCCGATAGTATTCGGATGTGTCCTTGCGTTTGATCTCGGCTGCAAGTTTTTCGCATCGCTCTTTTATTGTTGGTTTTTCTGTTTGTTTGGGAAAATTAGCTAAAACACGTTTATTTTTTGGTGTTTTGAATTCTACAATATCCTCGATGTATGACATTGTTTTTAATCCTCATAGTAGTAACAATTATTTGTTCATATATTTATAATCATCGTAATAGTGTTAATAGTAGTAACATTTAGTTTATTTTCGTAAAAGAATCACAAAATAGCCTTATTTTTATTGTTGTGTTTTTGGCGTGCTAAAACGTTTGTCTAAAAAATACAACAACTACAACAACTACAACGACTACATAGTTAAATATTGAACGTTTGTTTAATGTATGTGGCTAAAAGTGAGGCGCGCGGCTGATCCAGTGCGCAAAACGTGACCGTGCGCTAAAACGTTAGTATGTCTAATAAAGATATATCTTTTTCGCTAACCCCACCGTTTTCAGGGGTTATCCAATGCTATTAACAGGGGCTTTCAAGAAAATAAAAAGGGTTACTGCATTTGTTCTTGCAGTTTCTTGAAAAAGTATTCATCGTTTGGTTCCGAGATGCGCAGCTCAAGCCACTTGATTGTTTCTTCGGTTTCGCGCAGGTTCAGGTCGGCTATTTTGATTGTTTGTGTTCCCCAACTGAATAGGAATCCTAAGCCGTCGGGTAGGGGGGCTATGCGTGTAATGTCCTGTGCTATGAATCCGCTTCCGATGTCGCGTGACCATCCGTGTTTAATCTTGAGTTTGCGGCTGTTCCGCAGTGCCTTGAGTGCCCCTGTGTATTCGGATTTGTAGGTGTAGGTCATGGTGTTATATTTACCTCAATTAATTCGTCAATATTTAATCGTTTAACTTTAAAGTCGCATTGATTTTTAGAGATAGCTTCGATAATGGGATAAGCGTGTCCATCGCAAACATCGTATTGGCTTTGGCTTGTGGTTACTTCGGTTGTAGCTTGTTTAATATCATCGTTTTCTTTGCAGATATAGCAGAGTCTTTGGGTAACTCGAATTTGTTTAATACTCATTGTTTAACCACTTTGAACCCTTCATGTTTCAAGTGCTTGCGTACCTTGTCGCTTGGCAAGTTGTACGCATACGCTAATCCTGTAATGTCGGCTTGTGATATTTGAGGTTTCTTGTGTCGCATCAAGTTTCACCGCTCCGTGACTGATCCAACTATAGCGGATTCGCCTGGTGTCAGTGCGTTTTGTACCTGTTTGAATATTGTTTCGGAGTTGGTTTTGTCAGTGTAGTATGTTATGGTAATCGTGATTCTTTTGGTTGTTGGTTGGGGTTGGCTCATGTTATTATCCAACTTTCGTTTGGTTTACGTTTGTATATTTTAAGGTTGTAACCAATTGATGTTAATTCTTCTTGCAAATCTTTGTATTCATCAGGTGTTGCAGGTTTGCTTGCTTTTACGATTCCGTGATAGTCTGCGGCACCATGTTGACCTATATGCATGTAACTGTTAACTAATCCTTCATTTTCATCCATGAATGGAAATAGCGCAATGACTTCACCTTTCCACATCCTGAAAACAACTATATCTTTAGTTGTGCGTGTGGTTTGGGTCATTTTAATTCCATCCGTTAGGATGTTTATGAATGAATCGTTCGGCTGCTTTTTCTGTTGTGTCAAAGCGATTGTGATAACTGATTGTATCACTGTCACCACTTGTGTTATCGCCAACCCATAATTCATATCGTCGTTCACTATCGGTTAATGTTCCAGTAAGAACGTATAATTCTTTACCGTTTTTGAAAAACGACCATCCTAAACCATCCATTGTAGGCACTCTTGCCCAACCTGTGTAATCTTTTGGGATGTGGTTAATATGTGGTATATCAGTCATCGTCTACTCACTTCCGCTTTTCCCCGCTTGTCAGGATGCACTATTTTCCAGTGGTTAGCTGCTATGTGGCTTTGCAGTTGCTTCTCGGTTTCGTATTCGTTTGTGCAGTAGGGGCATTGGGTGGTCATGGTGTAACCTTTAAAACTTTTTTGACTTCGGCTGAAAGCATAACGTAAATAACACCATTTTTTATGATTGTTGCTGTAGTGGATTTTAGTAATCCGTGATTGTTGCCATAGAACTTACCGCTTGAATTGCCATAGAACTTACCGCTTGAATTGTCACAAAGAATGTAAAATTCTTTATCTTTTGCCGTTATAGTGCCTTTTAATATTACTTGTTTAGCAACGATTTTCTTCCATGTTTTCCACGCTGATTTTATGATTGAGTTTGCATTGTCTGTAGCCCACTGTGGAATGTTGCCATCCCAATTGAATTGCCAATCCTTTTTGTCGTGAGTGTAATTATTCGGAATAATAGGTATTATCTCGATTTTTGCGCTGTGTGTTGGTGGATCGGTGGTTTCGCGGATGCCCAGTTTTTCCAGCATTTCATCGTGTTTATTGTTTGGGCAAGCGTGTATTTTGAGGTCTTCGGTTGCAACGAAACTGAATGGTCTGCACATTTAGTAAGTCACCTTTGCAAAATCCTCATTTGGGTTCGTGCACTTATTGTCTTTCGTGTGGTACGGGCACATGGCAACAAACTTATCCACTGTAGTGACTTGTTCAAAAGTTGGCGGCGGAAGCGTTTCACCCTTGCGTATGCCTCGCGTTGGTCGTGTCGCAATCTTGGCGAATGTTTTGCATTTCAATGGTTTGCATTTTGGTTGTTGGGTCATTGTGAAGCCTCATTTAGTTCATCCATCGCGGTTTCAAAAGTTTCATCTGTGATGTCGTGCTTTTCCATCACCATGTCTAAGAAGTTGCTGTGTTTTGTTACTAAGTCCAAAAGGATTTCCCGAATAATAAGTAGGGATTCTTTGGACACTTTTTTATTGGCTACGGAGTTTTCCATCCATCTTCACCGATTCTTAATAGTAGTAACAGTTGCTTATAAATATTGTTACTACTATTTGCGTGTGCCCGCTGTGCCTTCGATGCATCAGCGTAAAACGCTTGCACATCAAGCACCCATTTAAAGAAAATAGTGAGAAACTTTATTGTTCTTTGATTAATTTAGGTATAATTCGTAGTGTATTGATTAGCTTCTTTTTGCATTGTGGACATAATACAAGAGATTGATTGCATAGGTTTGGAAGTTTTATCGCGGTCAGGTTTTTAGTTGATGTGCATCCGTGACACTCATAAGATTCATCGGGAATTGTGTGTTGTTTAAATTTTTCAATCATGTTGTCATCTCACAATATGTAAGCAAACTGCACTTGTTGGCCGTTAAGCTCAAACGTGTCAGCCTTCTTTTTGACGTATGGTCTGCTTTGAATCTTTGCGATGTTGTTTCGCAGTTGGTATAGGAACTGTCCCTTG
>JBAZHB010000125.1:0-4117 GCA_041652535.1 Candidatus Babeliales bacterium | reverse complement strand
GTCAAGTTGAAGGGTATCATAATAATCAATGGTAGTGATAATAGTAGTAGTAGCTTATAAGGATTATGGAGAGCCTCAAAAAATGCCTGTTTTCAAATTTCAAGCCTGAATCTTGTACTTAACAGGGGAAGTTATTATTATTTAACAGGGGAACAATTTGGTTGCTTAAATAAAAAAGAGTGGGGAAGTGGGAACTGTTACTTAACAGGGGAAACAATTATTTTTGCAGATCATAATCTTGCAGGTTGCATAGGCACTCCAACGCGATTTCTTGAGCTTCCAGCACGAGCAAGTCGTTTTGGGGGCTTAAGCTATTCTTGAGTAACTGCGCGTTTATGTCAGTTATCTTGTCTAAAGTCTCGTTTATTTTGATTAACACTTCTTTTGGGCTATTTATTTTTGGACACATGGCGGGCACCTTTAATTGTGGAACTTTTCGGTTTTTAAGGTTTATTTACATTTAGTGTGTATTGATACAATAGATATAAAAGCTATTGCATCAAACAGGTAAGCAGTGTCTAAACACCTTTGTGCAAATTGCTGATTTCATGTGCACTATTTTGCAATCTCTATTCTGGTAACAACGATTATTTTTAAGGAATCAATATCATTATTTTCATCGATTAATATTGACTTTATCTTTTTCGCCGCATCTTTTTGTTGATGCTGCCGATTAAAGCTGTTGAGGCTTCTTAAATGGTTTAGTGTTTTGTCGTTGCACAAGTGTTCCATGCGATGTCACATGGTAGTAGTAGTAACCTACTTATATATAAAGGTTGTTTTGTAGTGTTTGCACTGACGTTTTATTGAATATTGAAAATTTTTAAAATGCTATGTAAAAATTGGTTGCAGTCGCCGTTTTAGGCGAATTGAAATTATCCGCGTACGATGTCGATACGTGTTTTGCATCGTGGACACGCGTGCGGCATGCCTGGTATCCGTGGCTGCCACGCGTAGTACGCGTCGGGTTCCGTTACGAAGTCACTGCATTTATGCACTATCACGTCTACGCCGTTGTTTGCAACGCGGAAATAGTAGGGTTTCTGTTCTTCGTGGCCTTCAAGCGATAAGTGCACGCATGCGGATTTGTAGATTGGTTCGTTGAATTTAAGTTGATACACTCTGTCGCCGTATTCTTTTAATATTTTAATTATTGACGCTTTTGTTTCGCAGTTCAATTCATTCAACTCCATTTTTTGTTATAGCTTTTATTACTACTACTAATAGTAGTTTTGGATGGATTTAAACGTTATTGTGCAAAAAGAAGTAATGTTTATATGTTACTACTATTACTATCATCTTTATTTAAGGAAGGTAATGGTTAAATATGGAATTGTCTAAGAATCAACTTTTTGAACGAGCCGAGAAACTTTACGGCAAAGACCGTTGTAACTGGAAGTTTAAGTGTCCAAACTGCGGTAACATACAATCGGGAAATACTATTCGTGAACAAATGTTAAAAAACATTGGTTCGATGAGGCATGGAATAATCCAAAAAGGTGAAGGCATTTATCTTGATTGTGAATGTTATTCCCCAACTTGCAATTGGGTGGCTTATGGATTGTTTAACAGCGGAATCCTCATGATTATCGATTCATCTTTGCCGCATAACGAAGCAACTAAAGAAAACTGCGGTTACATTTTTCCGTTGGCAGATGACAAGGAAATGCTTGAAGCGGCAGGTTTAATAAAGGAATCTTGAATGTCCACTGGCTACTATAAAAATAACTATTTTTGCAGTAAACGTGGCAGCAACAAGCGCGGGCACTTCGTGTTGAAGCGTTTGGCAGTGAATGTGAACGGCCGCCCCACCTGTCCAGTTCACCGCAATTTTCCATTGAAAGCCACTCCGAGCAACAGCAAGTGCCGTATAAAGATACAACAATGCAAGCCGTCGGTTTAACAAAACGTTTATATGAAACTGTTACTACTATCATCTTGCAAATGGGACATAGTCAACCACGAAATATAAGCACATCCTTGGCAGGGAAAGTGGTTCGCCAACTCCACCGCGATGTCGAGAGATAAGCGATAAAAGTTGGCACTTAGTAACTTTCGAATAGAATGTTAAGGGTGCCTGCAAGGGTATAAGCAAAGTTCCCATCGTGGGATACCCTGCATTTCCAAGTCACTCGGTTGACAAAATCGTTACAGTATAAAAGTTCCACAATCACTGTAAGTGGACAACGATAGTCCAGGTGTTGCAACGCTCGCATCAACCGATGACAATTTCAAAGTCATGGTTGAGCCGATTGGATTGAACCGACGTCAACCGTCTATATATTCACTCGGCTCGACTTGACACCTAAAAATAATAGCCTTAAGCAACCAAAGAATTAAACGCGCCAACAACAGTTAACTCCTTCGGGATGTTAACCTAAGTAAGACTTAGGTAACTGTTGGCCTAACCGTAAAGTTGGCTAAGCGGACTCCGAAAGGAAAGTACGAAGACACGTTTAATGACTCAACCATACTCTATTACCGCAGTTTGGTGTAGGCTATTATAGGTGGCATTAAGTTGCGTAACGCGTAGGATACGCAGCCGACAAACACCTTGCACCCTACGCAACTTGTCTACGCGATAACCTTTTAACCACGTTGTCTCTATATTATAACATGAACCGCTATTTCGCCTGTGAAGGTTACTGTTTCGTGAACCTTCAACAATATAAGGTAGAATGAAATAGTAACCTTTATAAATGGTTAAGATAGTAGTAGTAACAGGGATTAAAATGAACAAAGAAGAATTTGTTTGCGCTCAAGATATACGAGAACAAGAATTAAAAACTCAAGGTAAAACTTACTTTAGAATAGGTCGAGCGATATTTGTTATTGAACCTATCTATGATAAAGATGTACTCATTAAACATGATACAAAAACAGATTTTCAAAAAATGATTCAAGAAATTTGTGGTTTGACAGGATATTTAAAAGTTACGGTTGAAGGCGATCCAGATTCAGGTATAGAAAGTCGTAATGAAGTAGTATTAACAGGGTATCGATTTGGACTTGGCGATATAGTAGCTGATGGCAAACTATTGCATACAACCCATGGTGACACAAACCGAATATTAAAAAACATAGTTGAACGAGAATTAGATAACGAATATTTCTTGGCAAAGTTTTTTGATAAGGATTATAAAAGAGCGAGAAAAATAAAACAAGCTCAAAAATTATTACTTGAATTATCCAAACAAAAATCAATTGAGGAACATCCATGACCATTCAAACGCCTGAAGAGTATCTTGCCGAGTTCATTCAGTACGACAGCGTGAAACGTTATCTTCGCCATTTAAAGAAGAAGTCGGTGAAGATGGAGCGTGGCAGCGTGCCGTTTGACACGTTGGAGCACTTGAAGTATGCGTTGCGCCATTATACGGCTTTCACGGGCAAGAACCCTGACGAGTTAATTGAGGCTGCCACGTCGAGCATCCGCAGGTTGGGCACGACGCTTGAAATTGATGATGAACTGGACAGTTTTTGGGAAGCCACGCCCACTAAAACCACGGCTGCCGTGTTCTTTAGTTTCCTCAAGTCGTTTTACCGCTTCAACGGCGTGCGACTGTCAGCCGCCACGCCTGGCACCCCGAAGGTGCGTAAAAGTTTAATTCACCTCAACAACGATATGGTGAGGCGGATTTGCGATGTTATGCCGCTGCAGCATGCGTCGTGGTTTCTGAGCAACAACTATATGGGGTTGCGTCTTGGCGGCTTCCGTAACCTTGTTGTCGAGGATTTCCACATTGAAAACTTTGAGAAGAATATGCCGTTGTATCCCGTGTTTGTCAGTAAACAAGTTGGTGGGTTCTTCGATTACACCTCGTATATTGGTTATGACGCGATGACTAAATTGAAAACTTACATTGCTCGCGAAGGCTTCAGCAAAAACGATAAGCTTTGGGACTTCAACGATAATTACTTGATCAAGAAGTTTAAGGCGTTTGCTTATCAGGCGGGCGTTATTGATGCATCCAAAGGTTTTGGGCAGCAGGGCGAACCCTTGGGCATGTGCATGCTTGGCACCCACGCGCAGCGTCGGCGCAGAAACACAGTTCAAGAGTCGGTTGGCACGAATCGCAATTGGTGTGACCACTTGATTGGCCATGTCCCCAAGGGC
>JBAZHB010000124.1:0-4168 GCA_041652535.1 Candidatus Babeliales bacterium | reverse complement strand
ATGCCTGAACCAATAATTTGTGACTCAAAAACAGCACAAGCGTCAACCAACAGTTACGTGGTCGCGTTATCCGCGCAGCCATGCGGGATTGTTGGCGAAAAACTTGTTTTCAGCTTCAAAAATACGGGTGCACAAAGCATCACGTACAAATTTACCGCTTCTGACGGTGCAACCGAGCACACTTACCTGACTGACACCGCTTTAGCGAGTGGCGCAGACGATATAGTGTGGTTCCGCGCACCATGGAAAATCGTAAAGATGCTGATTAAAAGTGCCGTTGACGATACACCAGGCGCTTTAACTGGGAAGGTTCTTTATGGTTAATCCAGAAAAGCCGCCAGTTGATTTAGGCTACAACACTTCTGTTCCGACTGCTAACGTAGCCACCAACAATTACACTTCTGAAGTAATCGGCAATAAAACCGATAATGGCGTCACGGTTGTGGACACTGACAAGTCCATTATGGCGTACACGAAGGGCACTTTGGGTTTGCAGGCTGTGCAGACGGCTGACGCTGTAACCAACGTGGTCATGCGTGACGTTGTAGGCAACAAGAGTGACACGGTTGCAGGCACTTCGCTTGTAGCTATCGGCAAGCAAATTAAAGCTAAAACTGACAACTTGCCTGACGATCCCGCTGACGAGTCGGCGTTGGAAGCTCTTTTAGCTGCGGCAACGCCTAACACTGAAGCTGCCGCTAACCTAAACGACACGGTGGGCAACAAGACAGACAACGCTGTTACCGCGTCCGCCGCAAACAAGTCGGCTATGGCTTACATTAAAGGCTTAGTCGACTTGAACGGCGTGCCCGTTGAGGACGCTGCAACCGACACTAACCTGCGCGATGTTGTTGGCAAGAAAAGCGATACTGTGGCTGGCACCTCGATTGTTGCAAGCAATAAACGCCTTGAAGCTTTGCATGCTGTTCCCACTGAAGATGCCGCGACTGACACTAACATGCGCGACGTCGTGGGCAAGAAAAGTGACACTGCCGCTGGCTCAAGCATTGTAGCGCTCGTCAAGAACGTGGACAACAACTTTGATGTTCCAACCGAGGATTCCGCAGACGACAACATGATGCGCGACGTTATAGGCAAAAAATCTGATACCGTTGCTGGAACAAGCCTTGTTTCATTAGTAAAGATTGCAGATGCGGCGGTGGATGTGATTGATGGCTACCACGATGTACCCGTTGAAGATGCTGCTACTGACGCTACTATACGTGATGTTGTAGGAAAGAAAAGCGATACCGTCGCAGGCTCAAGTCTCGTGTCGTTAGTTAAAGTTGCTGACGCTGCAATTGACGTAATTGATGGACTGCATGATGTTCCAACCGAGGACGCCGCGACTGACTCAACAATTCGGGATGTTGTAGGCAAGAAATCTGATACAACCGCTGGCACAAGTATTGTAGCCATTGGCAAACAAATCAAGGCTCAAACAGACAAAATCAATAATCAATCAGTTGACGCGGGAGATGTGACGCACGCTATAACCGTGGCGCACGACGTTAACGAAACGCAGGTTCTTGAAGTGGCTAAAGCGGGCATTTACTCGTTGACGCTGCTGTTTGACCTTGACGTGCTCGTGACGGCATCTGAAGGCACAACCGTTACGGTTAGAGCCTACAACAAGATTGACGGAACCAACTATAGCGATAAAGCGTTTGACAAGAAACTATTCACGATTGCAAGCAGCACCGAGTACCCGTTTATGGAGTACCGCATGTTGCATGGCTACACTAAAGTGACAGTCCAACTTGGAAGCGCAGTAACGGAAACCCGCACGATTGCGTATCGAAGCATCACAAGCGATTTAGGCGCTTAAACTTCCGACTCGATGTAACGGGCGCTCTGAAACCCAACATATGAACCGTGACTCCCCAAGCACTCTCTCTATCTCTCTGTTATTTTCTAAACGGTTCATGGGCAGAACAGCGCCCTAAACACCTTTTTTTATTTTGTTTAAATAATTGTTAATTATTGGACATTTGTTTAATTAATTGTTAAACTAAATTAATTATGTAAGCAATTTAACCAATTAAGCCAACGTTTATAAACAGTATTGCGGCTACTACTATCATCATCAGATTGATAGGAAGTTAAACTTGGTACTCTTAAACGTTGAAGCCCGCAGCACCACGCAGCACGGCACGGTTCTTGACCTGTACGAAATCGGTGGCAGGCACCGTCAGGTTGAGCCGCCGTTTCAGCCGTACTGTTACAGCCTGCGTCCAGTACAAGGTGCCAAGCCCGTGCAAAAGAAGCTTCTCAGCGACATGAAACTGCACACTGTTTACCGCATGGATTTTGAGGATGAAGGCATGCTTAAGCGGTGCCAGTGTGCCTACACGATTGAAGACCGTTTTCCGTTTAAAACGCGGGTAGCCATCGATTTAGGCTACAGGTTTCCAAGCGGCGAAGCCAAGAAGCTTGCGTGGGACATTGAAACTTTCACTAAAGGCTTGACGCCTGATTGGCGCAAAGACACTGTGCGGTCTATTGCTTGCTGGAACGGCGTGGAAGGCAAATACTTCAACAGCGGCGACGTCCGCAAGGACATTGAAAGTTTCATAGCATACGTGCGTGAACAAGACCCCGACGTACTCGTTGATTTCTATGGACGCTTTTACGACATGCTCGTGTTGAATCGGCAATGCACCGAGTTAAACATAAAGTTTGCTTTAGGCAGGGACGGTTCAACCCCGTATCTTCTTAAACGCGAGTTTGAAAAGAATGGCAGGGGACGCATTGAACACACATTCTTGATTCGCGGAAGAGTTCACTTTGACGTGCAAAAAGAAACCGATGCGGATTACACGTTGACGCTTGCGGGTTTAAAGAATCGTGGACTCAAAGAGGTAGCCAAGCATTACGGTTACAACCCGATTGAAATTGATTATGACAAAATGGATTCGTTGACGTTTGAGCAGTTGCGGGATTACAACATCAGCGACGCCTACGTCACATACCAAACTGGCGCATCCTACTTTGACGTCATGTGGTCAATCTCTGAATTGTTGGATATTCCACTGGAAATGGTTATTCAACGTACGCCCTCGATGATTCCAAACATTGTGCTTGGCAGGGAACTTGGGCGCGTTGGAATAATCAGTGACGGTGCAAACAAAGACCGTTTTCCGCAATTCTTTGCGCCAGGCAAAAAGGCTGTGCAAGGGGCTGAACCCAAATGTTTCCGCACGGGCGTATTCACCGAGCGCGTGAAGCATAAAGACTTTAGCAGTATGTACGTGTCGATTCTGCGGTCGCTTAATTTGTCGCCTGAAACAATATCACTTATAAAGATTGAGTCGTACACTGGCAAGTATTATTTTAAGCCAATGAAAGATTGTTGCATCTTGGAATTGCCTGATGAAATCAATGGCCAAGTAACCCTGCGAATTGACTTATCCAAGAAGGGTGTCATGCGCGAGTTTTTGGACACGATTGTGGCTAAACGTAAAGTTGCGAAGGCAAAACTTGCTGAAACTAAAGACCCTGCGCTTAAAAACAAATATAAGTCTGACGAAATTGCGTTGAAGCTTGTCGGCAACATACTTTGGGGCTACAACAGCATGCCCTACGCGCAGTATGGCAACGTGCTTATAGCGGTTTGTTGCACGGCGATTCCAAGACTGCTTATTGAGAAAAGTATGGAAGCTGAACGTGCAGCGGGCAACGTGATTTTGGAAGTTGACACTGACGGTTACTGGTACATTGAGAATCAAGAAGCAATTTTTAATGCATCTGACGTGTTGCCAAGTTGTTTTGAAACTGACTTGATTACTCAAGGCGCCGAGGACATTCAAGGTATTATATTGCTTGAGGATGTTAAAGGCGACCCCGCAGCTAAATCTTACATTCTTAAAGAGGAAGATGGCAAACTCACCAAGCATGGCTCGTCCGTTTTGTCCCGAAGCATCCCGTACATTGTAGACTATTTCGTGGATGAATTAGCGGTTTGTTTATTCAACCGTGAAGACCCTGTGAGTGTATTGCGTAAATGGAATGCTCGGCACATTGAAAAGTACCCGCAGAAAGCCTTCGTAAAGTATGTCACATTAAGCAAACGTCCCGATGATTACGATTCAACCACGATGTATGCGGGCTTGATTAAGCAGTTGAAAGCCGCTGGCATCGCGGTGCAGTGGGGCGACAAAATCAATTT
>JBAZHB010000123.1:3845-4171 GCA_041652535.1 Candidatus Babeliales bacterium | reverse complement strand
ATTTTTCCCTGATAGGCTATATCTACGACTGGCTCCCGAAATCCTTTAAATCAAAAATATCAAAGGATAAGTTCTATATTTTCCTGAAGCATTTAAGGGGTGATTATGATGTTATCTTTGAGTTTAAGGATGGCACAAAGTATATTGAATATCACTCCATTGCTTTCGGCCGGATGTCACAGAAACGATTTGAGGCCTATGTAAAGGAGCAATTGCCCTTCATATATGGTGAAGTTATCCAGGTGCTGTATCCTGAAAAAGAAACCAGCGACCGGATCATTGCAGCTATTGAGGCCGAGTTTGAAAAATTTTCGGCTAAATTATGA
>JBAZHB010000123.1:0-3835 GCA_041652535.1 Candidatus Babeliales bacterium | reverse complement strand
AATTATGAAGTCCCTCCCGAAACTCAAACAACTCGCTCAGGCCGTTTTCAATGAGTTTATCCGTGAGCGTGACGCTGCCGGTGGCAGTCACTTCAAATGTATCTCCTGCGGACAGATAAAAGAAGTGAGATACATGGACGCAGGACATTACTACAACGTCGGCCGTTACGACGGATTAAGGTTTGACGAGGATAACGTTCACGGCCAGTGTTCCCACTGCAACAGGTTCTTGCATGGTAATCTCATTGAGTACGGAAACAACCTGCCTGAAAGGATAGGACTGAAAAGGTTTGAAGCCTTGAAACAACGTGCCGCCTATTATAAAATGCACGGGCATAAGTTCTCCAGGGGCGATGTAATGGAGATCATTGAAAAGTACAAACAGAAAATTAAGGAGTTGACATGACAGCAGAAGCGATTTATGAAGTAATTAAAAAGCTGACGGGCGATATAGTCCCCGTCAGAGATAGCGCCATTGACCACGTGAGGCTCGAAAATGTTAAAACATTCATCCAGGTCTTTGATAAAATGCACACCGACATTGATGATATCGCTTACCGATATAAGGATTCTCGTTACGCCTCCGAGTGTGAAATCGGGAAAGTATGCAGCGACCATCTCGACAAAATGGGTATTGAGTCATGACCCTCAAAGATCGCATCCTGGAATATCGTAAGCTCCGGGCACGTAAGCGCAAGGACTATAAGGCCTACTTCCGCATCGTGGAGAAGATCGCAAAGAGGCAGGCAGCACAAATGGTAAAAGAAAAACTACTGAAATGAAACTTCCATTCATATCTCACCGCCGTAACCTCAAGGAGGAAAACGCCCGGCTGTTCTGCAAGAACATCATGATGCTCATTGAGCTGGAAACTATTGCCGAAGATCCCGAAAGCGACAAGGCAAAACAGATCATTGCTAAGTACAAGAAAGACATTGACCGGGGAAAAGAGCAGGAACAGGCGGAGCAAAATTAATTTTGCAGAATGAAATAAAGTAGTTATATTTGCATCATTGGATTAAATAAGAGCGACATGATGATTAGGATTTTAAGTATTCAAAATAAGCCCTCACAGGGTATTAAGCCGGACAGGTTCCAATGGGTCGCTCTATTGCCTTCCGGTTTCATTATTTCTGTGGGGGCTTTAAACTTATAAGCCAATGGCAATAGAAAAATTATTTATTGACGATCGTACGGGGTTTGAAATGCGATGTTTTTCTAATAAGGACGGTAATCTATTTATATCCATTGCAGACCCGGGAAACAGAATGTATGAGATGTTTATTGAGCTAACACAGGACGAAGCCAAGTTACTCATTGAACATATTATGCTTGAAATGGGATTAGAATGAAAACAAAAGACCCTGCATTTTTATTCTATTCAAAAGATTGGATAGAGGGGACGGCGGAATATATGCCTGAAGAAAAGGGGGTATATATTGATCTTTTATGCTTTCAACATCAAAGAGGCGGAATTCCTATTGAAACCGTAAGACTGGCTAAAATGGTTGGCCTCCCTGAAGAACAATTTATAAAAATATGGTCAGTCATATCAGATCATTTTGAGGTAATGGATAACCGATTGGTCAACCGAAAGCTTTATGATTTGATGACAGATCGGTCAAGCAAAAGCTTAACCAATACAATTAGCGGAACGTTTGCGGGATTATTAAGAAATGGCAATTTTAATAAAAATCAATATAATTATCTCAAAAAACACTTTAATATAGATGATTTTATTGAATTAGGGAAGGAACGGTTAACCGAACGTATAACCGAATGGATACAAAAACGCTTAAAAAGCATTGAAGATGAAAATGAAAATGAAAATGGGGATGAAAATATAATTAATAATAGAAAAAGAAAGCCATTTAAAAAACCGACAATACAAGAAGTTAGAACTTTCTTTATTGATAACGGATATGATCCTGATTTTGGAGAATCGAGATGGCATTATTACAATGATGCTGATTGGTTTGATTCAAAGGGAAATCCTGTATTAAACTGGAAACAGAAAATGAGGAGTGTTTGGTTTAAGCCTGAAAATAAAAAGAAATCTGAACCATATATACCACCTGTTAAATTACTCCGCGGAGAATGACAACCGAAGAAGCCATATTATCCTGTATGCTCACTGATGAGATCGCTGCACGGGAAGCTGTGGCACGATTGACTGTTGATGACTTTGTGGTTAATTCACATAAGATTATCTTCAATGCCATACTTCAGAATATAAATGACGGCATAATTCCAGACCTTATAACAGTAACAAGCAATGCCCGTCATGAGGCTCTTTTAATTACAGAGCTTTCGTCAATGATTGTTTCAACTGCAAATTACCGGGAATATATTGATATTTTAATTGAAGATTCATCATTAAGAAAAATACAGTCCGTTTGTACTGACATGGCTATGGAGCCTGATGTAAATACGGCTATGGAAAAATTAACTGATGAAATAGGCCAGGTAAAAAACCGAATGATAACCGGTATTGATTATTCTGCACGGGCAACGGTTGAGTTAACTTTAAAGGCTATTGATGACCGGATGTTAGGCAAACGTCCCGGAATTGATACACCATTAAAAAAATTGACTGTAATAACCGGAGGCTGGCAACAATCCGATTTAATTATTCTGGCTGCACGACCCTCTGTGGGTAAAACGGCTTTTGCTATTTCATGTATGGACATGGCATTGAGTAAGGGAAAATCAGTTGTTTTTTTTTCACTCGAAATGAGCCGTGAACGGATAATGGACAGGCTTATAATCGGAAGGTCAAAGGTTGATGCTTATAATTATCGCACCGGGAAGTTAACCAATGATGAAATATTAAAAGTTCAAAACGCTGCCGGATATTATTCCGAAGTCCGTGCCTGGATCAATGACAAAGGGATAATAGGAATAAATGATGTAGAGGCTTTTTCTATTGCCCGTAAAAGAGAAGGGTTGTGTGATATGATTATTATAGACTATTTACAGTTGATGCAAACTCGTAAAGAAAAAAACCGCACTCGTGACGGGGAGTTATCTGAGCTTACAAGATCACTTAAATTACTTGCAAAAGAGTTGGGTGTGCCAATAATCGTATTGAGCCAGTTAAACAGGGAAGTTGAAAAGAGATCAAATAAACGTCCCTGCCTGGCTGATCTTCGTGAAAGCGGCGCAATAGAACAGGATGCAGATTTAGTGCTGATGCTTTACAGGGGTGCGTTGTACGGTGAACAATTTATCACTATTGGTAACGAGGAAATTTCAACCGTCGGGCTTGGAGAAATAACCATTGCAAAACACCGTAACGGCGAAGTCGGTACAGAATATTTTTCACATAACGATAGTCTAACAAGAATAGGATCATGGCCTACTTCTGAATATGGGACTGAATTTTAATCAAGACAAATATCATTGCAATCACAAAAACAGGATACTAATTTTGGATTTATGATAAAACTGAATACAATATACAACTCCGATTGCATGGCCTTCCTAAGAAGCCTGCCGGATAATTACGTTAATTGCTGCATCACCTCGCCTCCTTATTACGGCCTGCGTGATTACGGAGTTGACGGGCAGATAGGACTTGAAGAAACGCCGGAAGCTTATGTTGAAAAAATGGTTGCTGTGTTCCGTGAAGTGCGGCGTGTGCTGAAAGATGACGGAGTTTTATGGCTCAATTTAGGCGACACTTATTTTGGATCAGGTCAGGGCTATGGTGATACTAAGACCACAAACAAATCACATAACGGCTCTCGACAAAGGAGAAAACCCGAATGGCATTCAGATAGCCTAAAATCCAAAGACCTTATCGGTATCCCGTGGATGGTTGCCTTTGCCCTTC
>JBAZHB010000122.1:0-4173 GCA_041652535.1 Candidatus Babeliales bacterium | reverse complement strand
TATTACTATGATAGGCGAATGGCGTTGGCACATTTAAACAATGACAAAACAAATAATCACCTGTGGATTCTTAACAGGCAAATCACGCAGGACAAGCTTGACGATGCAATAAATCGGGTTCTCGAAACCAAAAAATCAATTCGAAAACACGCTAAAACTTAATTAAACACTATAAAAGCATACGTGCACAAATGTATATCGCAAACACTAATATACAAGAATGGTTCAAATAAGACTTATAGCCTAAAAAACCTATCCAACCTTGCACGGTGTATCCCCCTATGAAGCTCCAAAAAGCCCTCGAAACCATAATAGACATTAATTGCAGGTTACTCAAAAATAGGCTGCCGCCAAGCGACGACTTGCTTGTATTGCAGGCACAGGAGATCGCTATTGAAGCTCATGACCAAATCTTAAACGGCGTCCCCTGTTAAATAAGCGACGCCAATCCACTCTTTTTTAAGCTCCCCTGTTAAGTACAAGATTTAGGCTTGAAATTTGAAAACAGGCATTTTCTGAGGCGTTCCGCAACCCTTATAAACTACTGCTACTACTATCATTACCATCAAGGTGAAGATGGATGAACTCCGTAGCCAAAAATGAAAAAAATGATGGATTCGACAATTCAAATTTCAAAAATATTTTAGTAATGAAAGTTGAGATTCATCAAAAAAACTTTAAAAAATTAAAAGAAGAATTAGAAACTTGGTGGGACTGCAACTCAATCAAAATGGGTGGACTTGAAATAACCATGAAGGCAAAAACACCATGACCAACCCAATCTTGGGATGCCCAAAATGCGGCATCTCTTTTACTCCAAAACTGCCACAGCAAATGGATCATGCCAAAAAGGAATTAACGACACATGAACAAAATTGCATCGGCAAAAAGACACTGCAACATCACATCACGGCATCCACAACAAACAAACATGGCCACGCTGTAACAACAACGGTGATTCTGCAATGAGAACAATCAAAGTTCGCAACGCAACAATTTTAGCTAACCTTAACGGCAGAGAAATCGACTTTGAAATTAGAACCACTAAAGACTCTGCGCAAGGATTCGCATTAATCATTGACGGTAAAACTTGGATTGAAGCCGATGCAACACCATCAGGAACATTGCATGACACCGACAAACCATGCATAGGCAAAAATGACAAACAATATCCATTATTCAACATTGGTATGATTAAAAGCAATGGTTGCTTAAGCAAAGGTGAACCACAATGAGCCAACAGCCATTCACTCATAAATGCCCACATTGCAGCAACGTCTACGACACTGAACTGCAACTTAAAGGGCACTTGGCGGCTAACCACTGGAAACTCGAATACAGAAACAAGAGGGGAAAGGCATGACTGATAATTATTTGGATGATTCGTTTCCAGATAAAAAATTCAATAAAGCGATAGAAAATTGCGATTATGAAACCTTATCATCTATTACTTATTGCGGAAAACCTATAGCCGATGCTGAATTCATAACGGCACTAAAAAAAATCGATGAATTAAAACTTATAAATGATGGATTAACAATTTCTCAAATTCTTTGGCAAATTCAACACCCTAATGAAAAAACTGAAGTAGCATTTATTTACGATAATATTAAATCAAAAATAAATAAAGAAGAACTTCAAAAAACAATGATTAAATTATTCGGAAGTTTTTAACCTTGATTCCCTTCAACTTGACGGAAGCCAAAGACACAGGCATGTTCGCGTGTGGCACCTCGCAATCAGGCAAAAGCACACTCATGAAACACATCGTCAAAACCATAGTGGACGCAGGCATCAACGTTTACGTCATCGACGTTTCAGGCACATGGACGGACTGCAGCCCAATAAGAAACGTTATCGTGGTGCAGCAAGGCGACGACGTAGACGTGCCAGCTAACCGTTCCGCAATCATTGATTTAGCGCAATTGGGCTACACAAAAAGAGTTGACTACGTAATAGCATTCTGTCAAGCACTATACGACTGGCACAAGAAATACGGCTTCAAGAAGGCACCGTTCGAATTCATCTTTTTCGAGGAAGCCCACACTTACTTCTCAAACGGATGCTTCCGATCACCACGCAAGTTCAGCCCATGCATAGACATTGTGACGGTAGGAGCAAACTTCAATTTGAGATTCGGGGCAATCACCCAGTTCCCCGCAATGCTCGACAAGGCACTCGTCAAAATCACGCAGCAACGATACTTCGGATTCACAACAGAAAACAACGACTTGAATTATGTCAAAGGATTCATCGGCAAAGAACACACTGACCGACTAAACAAAGACAAATCACCTAATCTTGACAGCGTTTTTAATTTACAAAAAGGGCAGTTCCTTTACCAGCTACGCGACAAAATCGAAAAGATTCAGTCACCAAAATACGAGAATCCAACACCCAAATATACACTAAACGGGCAACAAGTAGAATTCGCTTACAACCTATAAATTTAGATGATAGTAGTAGTAGTAACATTTATTAATGTGCCTTGAATACTACTACTATGATGATTAAAATGGAACCTCAAAATAACCAACCAAACATAACCTGCACAAGATGCGGAAACAATTGGCACACCGAAAGCCAATCCATACGCACCAAATGCAGCTATTGCGGATACTCAACTGTTAACCCAAACTATAAACCAAAAACAAAGGTGACTGCTTAATGGATAAAAACGAAGCTGCGAATCAACATGTAACTATTTCTTGGTGGAACTTTGGCACAAAAACCTTAGACTACAAAGGAACATATCAAGGATACTTAGACAAGCGAGATATAAAAATTGAAAACATCGTGCATCCAAACGATAAAGATTACAAAGGTTTACGATTCAAAATATCGGTATCATCAGCAACATGCACCTACGACGTTTTTGATTCCGATTATGAACGATGCTACTTTGAAGCAATCAAAATATTCCTAACCATGCTGGGCGATAAAGCGTCAGTCGTCACTAATCGATGGGAACAAAAGGTAAACTGGCGATAGCCATGACCGTCATCGAAATAACCCAAATTGAAACAGAAACAGTCATCGAAGCCTCTGACATTCAAAAACTGATTGACGCAGCCGTCGAACACAATATAGCTTACCTACTGCAACAGCACAGCAACCCAACTAAACTTATGAATACGCTACGCAACACGGCCATCGACAACGCCTTCCAGGAAGTAACACAACGATTAGACGACCTTGAAACAACATTAACCCAACTCGAAAACGGTTGCGACTCAGGATTCCTTGAAACAGCCATATGGTACTGCGACCTGGCTAAACGATTAACCAAACTGGAAAGCGAACAGCCATGACCGAAACGATACAGCAATATCAATTTTCACAAACACTTGACTGTAAAGGAACGTGGGCAGATAAAGGCATTTATACATTAATAAATTCAGATCAAGCCACAAATGATAATATCACAGATTACGAAGCATTCTACGAAAGAGAAGTCGGGTTCGGATTCAAACATGCAATAAACATCGCAACAGTAAATTTGAAAACTAACCCTAAACGCCTAATCAGAGTAACAATCTTATCATCGTTTGCATCATTGAAACTAAACAGTGAAACCCGTTGGCTAAATTGTAGTGAACACTTCTATCTTAACATTGAAGACGCAATGGGTTCCCTCATTGGCAAAACCAAAGTGTACCCGCCAAAACGTAAACCCGAAATCATACGAGAACTAACGCCAAAACAAGTTCACGAATACTGGAATCTACCATACACTGAGGAATCAGAATGACCGAAACAACAACACAACCAATACAGGGACACTTAACAAAAGACGCACAAGAAGGTTACTATTACGATAACTTTCCAAAAGACAAATGGTACATTATCAGGTGGCTTAAAGCTGGCGGTGGACACTATTTTCCAGAAGAAGACGGACAATTACCAACATGCTTCAACACTAAACAAGAAGCAATAGATTACCTTAAAGAATGGCACAAAAACTTTGATGCTAACTACAAAAAAGAGTACAAAGTAGTCAATGGATTAGAAGCATCCAATTATCCAGTGCCAAAAAGATGGTGAAGCAATGACACGCAAAAAAGCAGTTAAAGCCATACTCAGCAACAAACAAATCGAAATCTTAGACAACATATGCAGACGCTTAGACGTAAGCAGAAGCGAAGTTTTACGCATGGGACTCATGGATTACGC
>JBAZHB010000121.1:0-4178 GCA_041652535.1 Candidatus Babeliales bacterium | reverse complement strand
ATGCCCGTTATAAACGAAAGCGTGCAAGGCGTGGACATGCTTCACGCGTCAATAAATCGAGCAGGCACATCAGCGCGTCAAGCCGCCAAAGATTTTTGGGGACTCAATTCAAGCATCTCTGAAGGCGGCTTCAAAAACGCCCGCGATTTTCCAGCCGCAATAGACAAAACAAGCGCCAGCCTCATGAACATGCGCGGCGCACTGTTCGGCGTCCAAATGGGAATGTTTTATGTAAGCATGTTAACGAGCAGCATGATGCAACTTGAAAGCGCAGCCAACAACGTTGAAGGCGCACAAGAACGCCTCACCAAAGTCATCCGCGAAGGCGGACGCGGAACACTGGAATACCGCAACGCTGTACGTCAACTTGAGAACGCCCAAATCAACCTTCAACGCACGCAAGCATCCGTTAACATCATGACGGCATCTATGGGCTTGCAAATGGTTAGTATGGGAATAAGCTTCGCGCAGGCTATCCCAAGCATCAACGCGGTGATTGGCACGCTACGCACATTTATAGCAACCATGACCGTGGCTAAAGCGTTAACCATAGTGGGCATCGCGTCATTGGCCGTCGGCGCAGGTGTTGCGGCTTACTCGCTGTCGCAAACTAACCAAGCTTTAAACCAAAACAAGACATCAAACGTGAACGTTGAAGTCGTCACGGATTCACCCTACGACAGTTTCGCGCGTCAAAACCGAATTAAAGCAGTAGCGTCAGGAGTCGGTTAAAATGGCGTTGAGCCACCGTAAACACGTGGAACCCCACAAGCACACCGCAAACGACATTGTAGGCAATTATGTTGCAACCGTAAAAACAAGTTCGTCCACATCAACGTTTCCGTCTTACACTGATTACTTTACAATAACCAAAAAATTAACAATGAAAGACCCCGCCGACGTTGACGGCGACTACATCGAATTAAACGTTAAAATGCTTGAAGACCCCGCGTTTCCAGGCACTTATAACCCATTCTTGGAAATCAGCGAAGGAATATACTGCCACAAAGACATCGAAAGCTACGGCGGATTCGTCGGTTCAGCAAGCGCAGCAGGCGTCACAGGCGGCGGCTGCATCCAGATTGGCGACCGCTTTGAAGACATGAGTGACCCTTCAAGAATCAACCTTACGGGCGCTTCAACCTACGTGGCAATCACTAAAGGCTCAACCATCGGCGGCGGCTCATGGGATTTAAACGCGGTGCTGGCGGGCTTGAAATGTAACACTATTTATGCTGACAACATCAAGAAAGTCAACGGTGATAGTTGGAGTATCGGCGATTCGATATCAGGTAATATTTATGATTACAAAGTCCTGAGAAATGGTGATTATTATGAGGGGTTAGACTGCAATGGCGTTTTAAAATATGGCGGAGAAGATGACTTAAACGGTGTTAGCGGATCAAACGCCGCTGCCGTAATCAATAAATGTTTATCTGACATCGCAGATGCCAGTGGTGGTTTATTATATATTGATAAAGCTGAATATGCAATTGATGAACAAATTGTTATTCCAGCGACAATTACCACTAATCCAGGTGAACGCGCCTATATTGAAATACTTTCACCCCGCGCTGTTTTAAAAATCAATGAAAACTTGGCAGCAAACGCAATAAGTCTATCAGCATCTACAACACATTACAGCTTAAAAATCAAGGGATTATCAGTTTTTTGTCACTCAAAAAGCGACGACTACTACGCACTGTACATTGCAGATGCCATGTATATTTTTCTCGAAGATTTTGAGGCTGGATGGGAAGGCATCTACATTAAAAATACCGACACTATCTTCATCAATAACCTATATGCTGTTGACTGTGCAGGTGAAGGCTTAAAGCTTAAAGATGTTGGTTACTGTTTCGCAAGTAACTTTTTCATTGACAACTGCGGCGGATGGGGTGGAATCGCGGGGCACGATGCCATATTATTAAGGTATGTTACACGTGCATACTTCACAAACTTTAACCTCTTTGGTGAAAAAGGCATCTATGGCGGCCAAGAATACGGCATATACATGGACACCGTTGGTTTTAGTCATTTTAGCAACTTCCAAGTAGACGGTTTTATTAAAGGCAGCATAAAATGCGAACAATGCAACCGTTTAACATTTACCAATTTTGAGTTAATAAACTCAGGCGAACACCCACTTAATTTTATTTCAAACGCCACTTATGCTTCCGAAGACATAACCATAAGCAACTTCAACATCTACGTATCCAATAACCAAGATGGAATATCGTTTTACGCTCAAAACAGCAAAAATATTGAACGTGCGGAAATCTCGAACGGATTTATTTCAGGCACAGGCGATGGAATAGTAATCAACGATGACTCAAGCGGTGCAAAATGTCAATACATCAGCGTAAATAACGTGAATATTGATGTTACTGGTTACGGTATAAGTGAAGGCGGAATTAGTGACAACAATTTATTCTCTAACATCAATGCTAAAACAAGTCCAGGCGGAATAATTACTGTTGGCGCAAACACTAAAATTACAAATTCGTGGGATTACACTAATTTTATAACAAGCGATTTAGATGTTTTAACCTTCACCGTTGGTGCGGGTGGCGTATCAGCAAACGATATAGTAGCAATTCAAGCTGATAATACGGTTTTCAAAGCCAAGTTTACCACTAATGGTGAAAAAGTAATTGGTGTAGTGCTTCAAACTAAAAGCGAAGGACAAACGGTACACGTTAAAGTTAACGGTGTAGCAACTGTAATTGCAGATGATACCATTAACCCAGGCGACAGAATAGCAGCTTCCAATTCAACCGCTGGTAGAGGTGTCGAGTGGAATAGTCATGCACACACTTACGGTACACTAAGCACAAGTGAAAGTGGCGCACACATACACACAACAAGTGTGGATGGTGAACACGCACACGGTTCAGGAACACTTGCTTCAAATGCTGAAACGAACCACACTCACTCAGCAACATTAAGTGGTAACAATGACCTTGAGCATCTTCATAGTTTATACATTGAAAGCACGCCTTTTGATGGTAACACTAACAATGGTCTTGGCACAAAAAGCATTTCTGTAAGTGGAACTACAGGAACAAGTAGCCACGGACATACTATTTCAGGTTCAGTTGGTGATGCGGGTGACCATTATCACGCAACTGACCAATCACAAGATCACACTCATAGTGTTAGTGGAAATACAGGTTCATACAATAATGGTTACGTAATTGGTAAAGCGTTAACTTCTGCAACTGTTGGAAATAGTTTTACAATGTTAATTATTCATGGAGCTTAAAATATTATGGACGTTGAAGTAACCTACTACGATACAACCGCAGAACAATTCGTTGACCTCACACCTTACCTGACGGCTTACCAAGTGCAAGACGAAGGCGTCAGCCAAGTCACAAGTGGCATCGTCAACCTTGAAAGTGCAAGAACTGACTTCACAGACTTCTTGGCTAACCCGTACCGCCTGATTCGCATACGCAACAACCCGTCATCGTGGTACCCAATATTCTTCGGGTACGTAGATGACTGCCACGTGCGAACGCTTCCAGGCACCATCACGGAACGCTCAAAAATCAGCCTTGACCTAATGGGTTACGAAGCTAAGCTTGCACAGGATTACATCACGTTTGACTATTATAAACATCAATCCGCTATATCCCCGCTTGCCGACAGCAACGCCTACAGTTACCGCGACATGATAGAAGCCTACTTAACTTACCCCGACAGCACACGCGACGGCACAGGACTGTCAGGCACAGGATTCACGGTTACAGCAGCCAACGCTCCAACTGGCATCGACGCCATCATCGACGGAAGCTGCAACTGGCATAAACAATCGTTATTTGAAGCCACCCGCACCGTCTGTGAACACATAGGCTACGACGGCTACTTTCCAAGATTCACAAGTGAAACGTTCACGCCAACCATCAACCTTTACCCATACAGCAAAAACAGCGCCGCTACTTTAACAGCACCGTTTATTGAGGAACCCGAATACAACTATGGCAGCCTAAACGATGTAGCCAACATCGCTTTTATATGGGGTGGAATAGACGCTGGCGTGCCAAGCGACGGCGACCGATTAACCGAGTGGGCAGTAACCAAGTACCCCACTTATCCTGCTTGGACATCAAACGCGCTTGAAGGCAACAGCACAATCGCAGACGTGGACAACACAATCATCAGCGAGGGACTAC
>JBAZHB010000120.1:0-4198 GCA_041652535.1 Candidatus Babeliales bacterium | reverse complement strand
ATGCGGCTAAGGAGATTATAAAAAAAGCCCTATCCGATGTCAAGAATGACGGCTATGTGGTTATGCTACTTAGGCTTAATTTCTTTGGTAGTAATGAACGTAAGGCGTTTTGGGACGCTCAAATGCCGGTATGGGCGTATGTTCATCATCGGAGAATGTCGTTTACCGATGATGGCAAAACAGATTCGATCGAATATATGCACGCCGTTTGGCAGAAGAATTATAGTCCAGAATTTACAATGTTGAAGGTGATATGAAAAAGCTACTAATCCTTGTGGTAATCCTTGTTCTCTTGCCCATCAGGTTTGGGTGGGGACAAGAGGGACACAGAAGCAAAATGGGGAAGCTCGCGCATGAGGTGGCTATGGAAGTGGATTCTATTCTTGAAGGTAAGCCTATTACCGTTTACGCCCTTGACGCGCCACGTCCAATTGGATACTGGGTTGAATGGAAAAGAGAATGGTTTTTTCCGGACACTCTTTATGGTGGTTATATTCGCGATGTTTCCGACACTCACTGGGTATATCCTGTAATATACGAACCTATCCTTGACTCCATCCAAGTAAAAGACCCCGAACACAAACATGTCGAGTACGGTGATACCTGTATATTTTGGGTTCCCGATTCCACGTGGAAAATTGATACCGTCGGATGGGTGAGAAAATAGTATGGCTGGATATGCTAAGAAGATAGACGAAGAACTTGACGCGCTGGCTGGCGTGGCCACCAAGCTCGGCTTGGGGGCTAATGGCTACGCTGTAGTTGGTAGGTGTTTCAAGCAATGGCCGAAGCTCAAGGCTGAACCGCAAAAGCTTGCTTGGTATTTCAGCAGGCTCAATAATCGCAAATACTCGAAATATGAAGACATACAAAGCATTTGGGCTTACCTTGTCAAAATGATTAATGAACCCATACCAATTCCGGGCGAATCTCAAGGCGGCGACAATAATTACTATCGACAGGAAAAGACTATCTTTGACTATTGCAATCCGATCTTGGGACATAAACAAGACCAAACGTCAGACTTTACCCTACTCGCCAAAATCTTTAATCGCCAATAAGTTATCATTTTATTGAAGATTTTGCTTGACGGGTAGCGTCCTAATGTGTTATATTCACATCATTATCGGGGTATCTAACCCCTAAACTTGCGTTGACTCTGCTCATGCTTGGAACGGGTACAAACCTTTTTGTCCAAGATCGGGCGCGATTTTCAGAAAAACAACAAGCTTGCACAAAAAGGAAAGAGAGTTGTTATTCTTTGGGTGGGCTTTCTTTGTTCTCTCTTGCCGTATCCCTATCTTAGAAATACAAAACTCGCAGTTGGCGAAGCCAACTGTGCCGTCCGGCGTAGAGGACATAAACTTTTACGGGGAAACTATTTACCTTACAAGCTCTTTCCTTAAAAAACAAGCCCCTGCCGTAGTATGACAAGGGCTTGTCGGGGGAAAGAAAGGGGGAAATTAGTCGGTATCCTTTTTACCGAAAGCCTTAATATAACCAGAGAATAATTGTTTTGGTTTCTTGCCGTGAAGGTCGTAAATCTCCATCCATACTATCCCATCTCTTGGATAGAGTTTATAGCCATATTCTATATCCATAAATCCTTCAGCACAGACAAATTCGGGTGTTGGTGTATTGATATAGATATTACCGATGTCATCCTTTAATTCATGGATTAGTTGTGCGGCTAAACAGCCAGCCCCATTAAAAGATTTTTTTTCTCTATCCTTATCGGAAAACCCGTTAACAACCCGACGATTATTGATAATTTCTTGAAGTTGTTTTCCGTGTCCTTCGGGATAACCATCAAATTGTCTATAAATTGTAACCAATAGTTCTTTGCCGTTTTCTGTATAAAGGTTTGTTAATGATCTTGTTCCCATATTATTTCTCCTTTCAATCTTGTTCCCATTGCCGTATTATCTCGCGCAACTGTTTCTCAAAATAATGTGCGTCCCAATGTTTCTTACTGTCTATCATTCCGGGGACTTCTTCGGATAGCGAGATCACAGCACATTGTTCGTCAAAAACTATCCCAAGCGTCATCTGTCCCTTGTGCTTGAAAAGGACAGTGTAGAATGATTCACCGCTCCCGTTGCGGTGATAGTCAACTAAGCACATACCTTTTATTGTTTGCATTATTCCCCTTCTTTCTTTTCTTCTATTAGGACAAACATCTTCTATTGCCTTTTTAGTTTTTATGCGACTGCGACAAATCCGACAGTATCGGCTATCGTAAAGAGCTAATTCCCCACAGATGACACATTTAGGAATTTGTGGTTGTTTATCCTTTACGGAACGGTGTTCCCCCGAAAGATCGCCGGTTATTTTAGCCAAAGCCCATTTTTCTTTATATGTTTTCTTTTTGGTCATCTTGTCCCTTATTTTTCAGGAAGGTTAATCTATCATCTCATAATGATATTGTAAAAGCGGTTTCAAAGTTTGAATCGCTGTTCCAAATATAACCACGAGCATTTACGGCTAATTGCTTAGAGATTTTTTCTAATTGTCTTATTGCCGCGCCCCTTGTTGCATGATAATTATGTTTGCGAGATGGCACAAGGGCTTTTTTACCATTTAATTCAAGTGCTGCGTACCATTTCATATCATTCCCCTTCTTTCTTTTCGCTTATCCCAAACCGCATATCGTTTGCGGCGCCGTTGATGGCGGATTGGGCAATTTCTTTTGATCTGGTTATACAAGTTGTTGTGCAAAAAATTGTTTCCATCGCTTCCAGCAAATCCGCATTTACCTTACGCAAGATGGCGAGTTCTTTGCCTGCCATCAGTACAGATGTTTGATATTTCTTTTCAAATTCATCGTTTGTCATGGTTATACCTCTTTCTCTTGGGTATAAAATAATTCCTGAGCGTTTTCATCTTCAAAATGGTCAAAGGTTATCTTGTGCCAACGGATTAGTTTCTTGTGGCACTTAATACATTTGACGTTGATACCTATATATTCGGGTGATTCGTCAAAGATTATACCGTCCTCTAAACTACCGCCACAGTAAGGGCATTCGTCGGCCACTATCTCTATGGCGTGCTCTTTGCTCATATCTTCGCTAAATGACATAGCTATTCCCCTTCCTTTAGGTCATCAGGATCGTAAATGTCGCCTTCACATAAGCTAATACTGTCTTGTCCGTCCTTAGATTCAATGAGGTACGTGCAAAAGGTGCGGGTAAAAACGTCGGTTTGGATAAAATCAGCTCCGCAGTCGTCGCAGTGGATTTCTGTTTCTATGGCTGATGGTGACACACCCTCATCTTCGTTGTAGTATTGCTCTTCTCCATGCCCGATATTCTGGCTGTCGCATATCGGGCAATGGCCTTCCCTAACTGGTATGCGGGTGACGCTACCAAAGTCATTTGAGTTTGTCATGGTTACTCCCCGCTTTCCGGTTTGCAACATTCTTCGGCTTCTTCTTCGGTGTCAAAAACCTCTTCACATTCAGAGCACTGCCATTTAGGGTCTAAATTGCCCTCGAAATCATTCTTCCCACAATTATATGCGGTCGGGTCAACTTCGTGTAAAACAAAACTCGCCGGCCACTTATAGCCGCATACGTCAATCTCACCATAAATGTCGTTAAGTTGGTCATCATATTCTTCTTCAGTTAGTTCTTGTTCAATCTGAATAGCTTTCATAAATTCCCCTCTTTCCCTAATTGTTTAGGTCAACAAGTTTATATGTACCGTCGGCAATCTTGCGCTTAGTTTCTTTGGTTGTTTCACCTAAAAACCAATTGCGATACTTGCTTGTGGTACGGGAATAATTCCATGCGTCACGGTCAAGGTAAATCACTGGTTCGGGGTACCCATCCCTGTTAAGGAATCCAGTGGCATATCGCTTGACAATAATTGTTTCATAAGACTGGAAAAATTCAAACCCGTGATCATCAGTTATAATAAACTGATTCGGTATTGCCCGACCTTTTGCATTGGTCATGTTTCTAACTTTCATACTTTCCCTCTTTCTGTTTGTTATTCAAACTTAAGACCGGCCTCTTCAATCTTTTTTTGGCTGAAACGTATATCGGTAAAGGTTTGATATTCTTCTTTACCGCATTCCTGACATACAATACACATTTGTTCAAAGACTTGACCGGACAAGCGGTCTTCAATAACCACATTAGGTAAATATGCTTCGGTATTTACGCATTCGAGAGCTTCTCTATATGTCCGAAATTCAC
>JBAZHB010000119.1:0-4272 GCA_041652535.1 Candidatus Babeliales bacterium | reverse complement strand
TGATTCATCTCTATCAAAAACGGTTTCAATTTTTGGGTATTCAGTTGACATTTAATCACCTGTTACTACTACTATCTGCACGCTTTATAAAGGTTACTATTTCATTCTACCTTATATTGTTGAAGGTGAATGAAACGTACACCTTTATAGTTGAGACAGCGGTTCACTATTAATAATACGGTTACGTGGTTAAAAAGCTACTGTTTATTTGTCTTTTCGATTAGTTGCTGCAGAAGCCTATTAGTCTTTTGAAGTTGCACGCAGATCGCGCATAGGTGCCTGCACGTCGTCACACCATAATCGCCATACGTGCAGTTAGTCTTGTTCGCACAGTCCTTATTGGATAGGCCAGCCCAACCGAACTCTGTAACTTCAGGCTCCAACATAGACATTACTTAAACTTTAAGAAAATATAAGATTTACCATTAAACACTTAAAATAAATTGGGTGTCATCGACTCAATGAGGAAATAGAGGCGAATCGAAAACCTCACTAAACCGAGTGACTTTAAAGATGTCATCGATTGATGCAGGCGTTGCAACACCTGGACTATCGCTGTCCACTTACAGTGATCGTGGAACTTTTATACTGTAACGATTTTGTCAACCGAGTGACTTGGAAATGCAGGGTGTCCCACGATGGGGACTTCGCTTATTCCTTATGGAACCCTTAGTGTTTCGTTTCTGTTGAAAGACTACTTGGATTTGTCAAGCTGAGCCGAGTAAAGATATAGACGATGATAACCGCCTTGGAAGGGGATTACAGAGCGTCGGATCACTTTAATCGGCTCAACTGTGACTTGGAAATTGTCATTGGCGGCATCTTTGACCCTCACGACCGAGTCTTTACATGCAGTCGCGTGTAACATGAGCTACGCCGCCAAGTGACTTTGAAGTGCCAACTTTTTCGGCTTAATCATGGAGTTGGCGAACCATTTCTATTCAAGTTGCGCTTATTTCGTTGGTTACGCTATATCCCATTTGCAAGATGATAGTAGTAACAGTTGAATATAAACATTTTTGTTAACGTTTAATCTACCGACAACTTTGCACTTTGCATCCTTATACGGCACTTGCTGTTGCTCGGAGTGGCTTTCAATGGAAAATTATGGTGAATTGGACAAGTGGGGCGACCGTCAGCCATTACAGCCAAACTCTTCAACACGAAGTGCCCACGCTTGTTTATTCCACGTTTGCTACAGAAAAACTTGTCTTTATAATGGCCAGTAAACATTCAAGATTCCTTTATTATGCCTGCCGCCTTAAGCATTTCATCATCGTCAGCCAATGGAAAAACGTAACCACAGTTTTCTTTAGTTGCTTCGTTATGCGGCAAAGATGAATCGATAATCATGAGGATTCCGCTGTTAAACAATCCATAAGCCACCCAATTGCAAGTTGGGGAATAACATTCACAATCAAGATAAATGCCTTCACCTTTTTGGATTATTCCATGCCTCATCGAACCAATGTTTTTTAACATTTGTTCACGAATAGTATTTCCCGATTGTATGTTACCGCAGTTTGGACACTTAAACTTCCAGTTACAACGGTCTTTGCCGTAAAGTTTCTCGGCTCGTTCAAAAAGTTGATTCTTAGACAATTCCATATTTAACCATTACCTTCCTTAAATAAAGATGATAGTAATAGTAGTAACATATAAACATTACTTCTTTTTGCACAATAACGTTTAAATCCATCCAAAACTACTATTAGTAGTAGTAATAAAAGCTATAACAAAAAATGGAGTTGAATGAATTGAACTGCGAAACAAAAGCGTCAATAATTAAAATATTAAAAGAATACGGCGACAGAGTGTATCAACTTAAATTCAACGAACCAATCTACAAATCCGCATGCGTGCACCTATCGCTTGAAGACCACGAAGAACAGAAACCCTACTATTTCCGCGTTGCAAACAACAGTGTAGACGTGATAGTGCATAAATGCAGCGACTTCGTAACGGAACCCGACGCGTACTACGCGTGGCAGCCACGGATACCAGGCATGCCGCACGCGTGTCCACGATGCAAAACCCGCATCGACATCGTACGCTAACAATATTATAACATCGGCATAACACCGATCGCAACCAATTTTTTGTATTCATCCAAACTAACTAAACCATCTTATCAAGCATTCAAATGCCCATTTAAACCAACCAAGCTACAGTTTAAACCATTCAAGCGCAAGCCTTATATGCGACTACTATTACTACTAACATCAGCCGCCGAGCAAACGGTGAAACGAAACAGGAGATGAATACAATTGGAATATCTATGCAACGAAACAACCATTAATTACCTGCGCGAATTCAACGTTTTCTCAAAAACACACGCAGCCGACGCATGCAAAAATTGTGGACAATGCAAACTGCCACAGACAACATTTAACAAAATTACTGACCTATCGTAATATACACGAAAACGTTAATAAACTTTAAAACCTCTACACGGCATAAAATAATCCACACTCGCTTGGCTACAAAAATTAAACAAGGTTAGAGGTGTAAAAATTACGAGCTTAAAAGAAACAAGCATTAAAGAAACTTTACAGAAAATTGACCGCGCTTTAGAGGAGATAAGCGACATTAACTGCAAGCTTCTCAAAAATAGTCTCAGCGCCCCCGACGATTTACTCGTGCTGCAAGCACAGGAACTCGCGCTTGACGCATTAAACACTCTGCACATAATGCATTAAAGACTCCACATGCAATTATAGCTTTAAACGGCTTATCCACAAAACGTTTCCCCTGTTAAGTTGAATGCCACAACCTCTTTTTCTTTAAACAGCAGCCAAAATCAGTAATTCTTTTCCCCTGTTAAGTACGCAATTTAGCCTTATTTTTCCAAAATAAGCATTTTACAAGGCTCTCCGCAACCCTTATAAGTTACTACTACTACTATCACTACCACTTAAAAGGTGAAGATGGTATGACAACCGTAGCCAAAAAAATTGAATGTCCCAAATGTGGACTTGACATAAAAACAACTGCACCCTTAGAAATCTATGGGCAAGCGCAAGTAAGTGGTATTGCATCAATCAAACAATTTTTTGACAAAGGCATTGAATGGGAAACACACGATAGTGAATATGAAACCTTCGATTGCCCAAAATGTGGTACGCCAATCAAATTAGACGATGTTGTAACAAAACTTTTTACCGAGGGTAGACACATATGACCGAACAACCCAATCTGCACTGTTCAAAATGCAACATCTCTTTTACTCCAAAGTTGCCACAACAAATGGATCATGCCAAAAAGGAACTGGCAACGCATGAACAAAACTGCATCGGCAAAAAGACCCTGCAAAGCCACAACACAGCATCCACAACATACAAGGATGGCCACGCTGTAACCTCGACGGTGATTCTGCAATGAATGAACGCATATTAACCATTAATATTTACTTTGATGACACAGAAACATCTCAAGATACTATTGTTAAAAATCTTGAAAAACAATGCGGAATCAAAAATGTAGATTGTGTCTACAACGAAGAGGCAAAACCGCAATGATTGAACGACAATTTAATCCAGAAGATTATCCTAATCGTCTTAAAGCCATAAAAGAAACTAAAGGTTCACTGTCAGCCGAAGACGTATTATTCCTAATTGGCATAGACAGATGCCCCGAATGCAATTGCGCCGTAGGAAATGGCACAGACTTCAAGGATTTCAGCAATAAAGCCATAGTTGTATGTGCCCAATGCGACACAGAAATCTACACTGAGGATGAAAACGAATGACTCAACAACCATTCACTTATAAATGCCCACGCTGCAGCAACGTGTACGATACTGAGGATTCACTTAAAGGGCACTTGACGGCTAACCACTGGAAACTCGAATACAGAAACAAGAGGGGAAAAGCTTGAAACTTACACAATTCTTAAGCAACCTTCCCTGGCGACTAAAAGAAGTATTCATTTGCGACCTGTTTGGACATCAACCCGCACCCGACTTGGAATTCGTCAAAAACTTAACCATTTGCGAACGATGCATGGCACCACTCAAAAAGAACCCCGACGGCTCATGGCGTGGACACTTCGCATTAATAGATTTTAATAATCAAATGTGGACTCAGCCAAATTGATTCCCTTCAACTTGACTGAAGCCAAAGACACGGGCATGTTCGCGTGTGGCACCTCGCAGTCAGGCAAAAGCACACTGATGAAACACATCGTTAAAACCATAGTGGACGCAGGCATCAACGTTTACGTCATCGACGTTTCAGGCACATGGACGGACTGCCGCCCAATAAGAAACGTTAT
>JBAZHB010000118.1:0-4273 GCA_041652535.1 Candidatus Babeliales bacterium | reverse complement strand
CCCGAAACAGTCGGAGTTGTGATTACCGGAGCCGTCAGCGTCTTTCCGGTAAGCGTAGCAGTAACACCGTTCATAACAAACGTATCAGCCGCACCTGTGATATTCGGTATCGTCACTGTCGGAGCCGCATGGGTCTGATTAGCGCTCGTTATGCTAACGCCTGTATCAGAATCCTCAATCAGCGGAGTGGTCAAATGCGGTGAAGTCAAATGCTTGTTTGTGAGCGTGTCAGCCGTTGCTAGTCCAACAAGGGTGTCAGTTGCATCAGGAAGTGTTATAGTTTTATTTGTAGTCTGTGAAGCTGTGATTGTAGTTGTGGTAGATGCAGTCGCGCCTACAAGTTCAAAATTTAAAGCCTTGCTCGGAGTAGCCGCATCGGTTATTGTGACCTTCCCTGTACCCTTGCCCTGCAATGCCAAGCCGATATTAGTTTCACCGATAGCACCGATAATCGGTTTTACAGTCGTATCACCCTGTGTTATCTGGATGCTGTTCAATGGAGTTGTGGATTCAACGAAAGTCAAATACGCAGCGCCTCCGGCATCGTCGATATGTCCTGTCGTAACAATCTTAGGTGTGGTCAGGGTTGGACTTGTCAGGGTTTTACCTGTCAATGTCTGTGTAGTGTCTACCATACAGAACGTATCAGCCGCATCCGCTATATCAGGAATCGTTACGGTCGGAGCTGCGTTGGTCTGGTTGGCGGACGTGATTGATACGCCTGCGTCGCCATCCTCGATTAAAGGCGTGGTCAGGTGAGGACTGGTAAGGTGTTTAAGTGTCAAGGTTTGCGCCGTGTCAGCCATTACAAAGGTATCGGCTGCATCTGCAATGTCCGGTATTGTTACCGTAGCGGCGGCATTTGTCTGATTGGTGCTTGTAATGGTTACGCCAAGGTCACCATCACTGATTTTAGGAGTGGTGAGAGTTTTGTTGGTGAGTGTTTCAACACCTGTCAGACTTATACCTGTAGAAGCGTCAATCTCGTTTATCGCGTTTACAAGAGAAGTCTTGTCGGTCGTTGTCAGGTTGGTGATTGTGCCTATCCTGGTGAGTGCTGTCGCGGCATCTGTGTGTGCGTCGTCGGCGTTGGTATTGACTTCGTTGATTGCCGCAACTGCGCTTGTCTGCGCTGTGGTGCCTAATGTAGCCAGTGAACCAACCTGTATATCGTCGGCAAGTTCCGCTGTGGTAACGTTCTTAGCGGCTATTTTCGCTGTGGTAACGGCATCGTCGAGTATCTTTACCGTGGTTACGGCGTCATTTGCAAGTGTTACCGCTGATACGATAGTACCGTTTGAGTTGAATATTTTTACTGCGCCTACATATAAATCTTTTGCTGGTAATTTAATGTTTCCCATAATAATAGCTCCTTTCTGAGCATCGGGGGTATACCCCACTAATTTTTGTAAATGAAAAAGGAGAGGGTGTCCTCTCCTTGTCTACATATCTTTTCAACCTGCTGAACCTACTAACCCGCGATAATCACGGTACCCAGCGCAAAAAAGCGCTATCCCAAACATGAAATAGTCTACAGTTTTGGGTATGGGCTGGCTGTCGAACACGGGCGCGTGTCTGTTTTTGAATTTCAGATTTTCAAATGAAGTATCCCTGAGTCCCCAATAGCCGTCCGTCAGGTAGTCCATGATAACAGGAGTCAGGGAAGGAAGCACGTTTTTGTCATTGGACAACTCTCCTGCGACTCCGGTTGAACGAAGTACAGTGTAAACGTCCCATTCCTTATTTGCCGCCGCCCAAATCTGCTTTGCTACCGCCTGAATCTTCAATCCGGCTTCATCCTTCTGAGTTCTCATTAACGTGATTGCAGTTTTTACACCTGAATCCGTTACTCCGCCGGTAGTCAGGTTATCATCCGTCCCGCCGCTTGCAAGAGAGTGAGAATTGCTGAACAGGCTCGTTGCATCATAGCCTGTGTTGGTGAAACCACCGTTGACTACCGTAGCAAAACAAAGTTCCTTTGCTACCCTCAAGCCTTTTCCAAGTGCCTGAGCCGAACCGCCTTTGCCGAGTCCTTTCATTACTCCGTACAGATCGTCTAGGGTTAATTCCCAAGTGAGGGAGTAACCTTTATCATACCTGGAGTAAGTGAATGATACATCGTCGGCCTCTCCGAAAGAATCCTCATTGATCGTGTTACCTTCCGTGTTGGTTCCCCATGCTCCAAACCCGCCAAGTCTCTGTTCTGTTTCGGTCTTTGCGTTCATTTTTTCAACGTCGCAGAGTTTTGAGTACTGTTCGGGAATCTCGTTGTATTCATTCCAGGCTATCCTTTTATGAACAGGAGTTAAGAGCGAACCGAAATTGTCTCTCGTCATTTTCATATGTCATTCTCCTTCCTACGCCATGCCGAATACTCTGTTGCAGAGAATTACATCGACTTTAAGATTTGTGGTGTCGGGGTATCCGACAACCTGCAAAAACCCATCTGTCGTGTCGTCTGCATCAAGAGTATACGGGGCTGTTGCAAAATCGTATTTTGCGCCGATCGCCGGGGTTGCAGAACCTGAATAGGTCATTTCATAGATTGAAGCAGGATTAACATCTATTGCTACAATATCCGTATCTCCGGCTGTGGTTGTAACTATACCGGTATTGCCTACGCCTAACACAGTACCTGCTGCTGCTGCATCGGCGGCCGCAGACGCTTTAGCAGTTGCCAGCGCCAAAACGTCGCCGGAATATAGTGTCTGACTGTCGTTTACTTTGTAGTACTTATAAATGGGGCTTGTGCCGTTCAAACTGCCTTTATATTTCAGTCTAGCCATTTAAATCATCCTTTCTTTTTCATAGCCTTGCTAATCCCGTCAAAGGATTTAGCATGTTTCATAATGTAATATTCCTGCGGTGTCATTCCTGAAAGCTTTGCTACCTGCAATTCATCGCTTGAGAGTTTGGATTTGTTCTTGACCGCGGGCTCTCCGTTGTCCGTTGTATCTAATTTCATTGAGCCCTTCTTCCGGAATTCCTCGCGTACCTGCTGCTCAATTTCTCTACGCAGGTCTGCACGGTTGGTCTTGATTTTCTCTCTGCCAAACTTTGCAAAATAAGCTTCCTCAATGGTGACGCCCTTCTTGTCGGCGTATTCTTCCAAGTCCTCCAGGTGTTCTTCAATATCGGGGTACTCTTTGGCAAGTTCTTTGATTTCCATATCCCTGAACTTTTTGCCGACAAATTTTTCCGTACTGCTGGCTTTTCCCGTTGCGGTTCCAAGGGCTTTTGACAGCATTTCGGCAATAGTTTCATCAAACCCCGCGTCAATAAGCTTTTGCTTATCTACACTTGCCTCGGTAGTACCGGGTTTTTCATCTTTGCTTTCAAGTGCTGCAACTTTCCTTTTCCACTTTGCGCGTTCTGCTTCCAGAACTTTTAGCGGGACAGTTTTTTCCTTCGGTTTTTCTTCTTCTTTCTTTTCAGGTTCTTCCTCAAGGTTAACCTCTGGCTCATCTTCCTCAACGTTAATTTCTATACTTCCGTCATCTTCTTCCAAATCCAAATCAACATCGATTTCCTGACCGTCGCCTGTCCCCTTGTCGGGAGCCAACATCATCATTCTGTATAAATCTTTCATACAAACCTCCATTTTAACGTGTGAAACACGAATGCTACCGTATCGCCGTAGACGCGAAATATATAAAGCATTTAAGCTTTACTGCAATAAAAAAGAGCTTTTCAGCTCATTTCTTCTTTTTGGATTTACCGGCTTTTGACATTGAAATTGCAACTGCCTGTTTTTTCGGTCTGCCGCTTCGTATAAGCTCCGCTATATTGGAACTTATCGCGGCTTTACTCTTTCCCTTGCGCAGTGGCATTGTCAGTCACCTCCTGTATCTTTTTCAGCAAGGTTTCCTCCTTCATGTTTTGGAGTACACCCTTTACCCCTAATGCTTTGGCCTGCTCAATAAGCGCCGCCTTGTTTTTACTATCCGGCTCTTTCTCTGGTTCTTTCTGCGGTTCCGGTTCAATGAGTGCTTCTGTTTTGTCCTGTTCAATTATCGGTTCCGGCTGTTCAACCAAGTAACTTAATTTGAAGTTATTTCCATCTGTCAGGTATAAGGCTAAATATCTTTTCCCGCAGTCGCACACAGCCTTTTTAAACCTTACCCTTTTGCCTCCAAGGAAACCCTGTTCGACTTGAATCGGTTCCCATGCGATACTTGTGTGCCTTGTTTCAATCTGCGCCCCGCAGTTTAAACATTTGGTAGTCTTTAACAGTTCCATAATTAACCTCCATATAGTTTATTGTCCATATATT
>JBAZHB010000117.1:0-4306 GCA_041652535.1 Candidatus Babeliales bacterium | reverse complement strand
TCAACAACGCGATTACTCGGCTGCTCAAGAAGTTTTGCTACCACCAGAAATGCCCAATCCCCTTTGGATTGTTGAACTGCTCAAGAAACTCGGTGCAACTACAAGCTCATCTGAAGTCAAACGGCTTATAGAATCAAAGGCGATTGAAATTGATGGTTCAGTAATTACCGATTTTAAAGCCATGATTGCTTACAAACCAGGCATGATTATTAAAGTTGGCAAACATCGCATCTACAAGCTTCAGTAAAGCAGTATTTGTATTTTTTCAATCTCACCGCTAAATGGGTGTTTTGGGTCGTTATAAAAGATGCGATCACAATTGATCATGCTGTAAAGGTTATAGTCAGTTTTAGCCGCAAAGGTCACATCTTCAAGCCATCTCTTCGATTCCAGTTTGAAGAAATTTCCCGTCTGACGAGGAACACGCTTATCAATAATGCCACACGCATCACTCAGTTGCTGAGCTAACACACTCCCTCGAAGACAATCTCCAACGACATAGTCATCAATCTTCCAGGATGGCGGTTTAAGGGAATAAAAATGCAAAAACTGTAAGGCTACATCCAAAACATTGCGTGCATTAATATCTTCTTTTTTATCAACCTTACGTTGTACTGATTGTTGCAAAAGCATTGGCAGAGGACAATACACAAGAACATGAATTACTGTATAACCTGCTTTTTCCAAAGTTTGACAAAACGTCGACGAAATATCCCCATAATCTTGGTTGAGAAGAACAGCATCACATACCACAAGATCAGTATTTTGAGCACATTCTCCTATTCGTTTTAAAAGAACTAAATGCTCCTCTTCAAGCCCCTTACGCATAAGCTCTCGTGCGCCACGGCATGCTAACGCAGCTTCATTAGCCGGATAAGAACTATCCATAGAAATAAAGCGCACATTACTAAATCTACGCTTAAGGCCTTTGCAGATAAGTGTCTTACCTGAGCTTGAAGGGCCATTGATAATAAGGACACGACAGCTCGAATCCTCTTTCTCATCCTCTTCAATGAGCTTTTGAAATTCCTGATCAGCCCTAAAATATTTCATTCCATACAAAGGAATGCTTGAAAAGAACATTGCAACGATACATAACTTTGTGATCGATGGTAGATTCATAGCTCATTCCCCCAAAGAAAGGATAACTAACAACCATTAGTGTTGCGTAGCGGAAACCCAAAAAGCTAGAAATGGCTGTAATAATTAACTTTATAAGGGTGCCAACACAACATCGTGAACAACATCGCTACCAACAAGTTTTTGAGCGATCTGTTTAAAATTTTCAGGATTACGTGTGACATACATATGAATCGAACGCTGGCGCGAAGGAACACGCTCTTGTACAAGTGTCATTGCACGACGAGCAACGGCCTCATTAGAATCGAGTATAGCAACCGAAGCAGGAAGTAATCCTGCAATATGATGACGAATAAAAGGATAATGGGTACATGCAAGGCCGACAACATCAACATTATTATCAAGCACCGGTTTAAGGTATTCAGCCAATTTTTCAAGAACTATTGGCTCATCACCATGCCCCTCTTCAATAAGCCGCGCTAAATCAGGACAGGCTATGTTAAAAACTTGGGCGCCTTCGGCGTATTTTGCAATCAGGTCCTTTTGATAGATACTTGCTGCCGTCATTGGTGTTGCAAGAATAGCAATTTTTTTTACTTTCGATTGTTCGCAGGCCGGCTTAACAACGGGAACCACCCCAACAAAAGGCACCGTAAATTGTTTACGCAAAAAATCGAGGGCTGAAACTGAAAGTGTGTTACATGCAACAACGATCAAATCAACGTTATGCTGCTCAATCAAAAAAGAAACCATCTTGTAAGCTATACGCTGCAACTCGTCACTTTGTTTATCACCAAAAGGCATATTGTTATTATCAGCGCAATAGACGAGACTGTGGTTTTGCATCTGTTCAACCAGAAGCTTAAAAATGCCCAAACCTCCAACTCCTGAATCAATAACACCAACCGTTGCCATGGAACCCTCAATAATCAAGAATATAATCGATCAGGCCTCATCATAATACTTTTGTTAGTTTAGCAAAATCAACCGTCCACAAAATATGATTTCTGTTCGTATTTGCAGGTTTTCGTTGGTTGAACATACTTCTTTTGCTATAGTGACAGCTCTATAAACACAGCAATCTACGCCATTCTTTAAGGTTCGAAATGAAATCATCACATAATTCTCAAAAGCCCCTTATCCGCGTCTTGGGATACACCAAGCCCTATTGGAAAATGCTTGTTTTCTCTCTTATCACCGCCTCACTTTTTGGCGCCGTCTCTATGCTTCCTACCTATGTCCTCAAACACACCGTTGATGACATATTTATCAAGCGTTATAGCTATCTTATCGTTCCCTTCTTATTGATGTTCATTGCAGTGTTTTTCCTTAAGGGACTTTTTATGTACCTTTCAAGCTATTCAATGCAATGGGTCAATAACAAAGTCACTATTGATATTCGTAATGATCTTTTTTCCAAAATTATCCATTTCCCGCCAGCCTTTTATCAAACACGTGGAACTGGCCACCTGATGTCACATTTTCTCAACGATGTGCAAATGATACAGCAGGCCGCAGGTGCCGCAATTCGTGATGGTGTTCGTAGCTTTTTTGAAGCATGTGGGCTTATTGGATTTGCAATCTATCAAAATACCACGCTCGGTCTTTCGATGCTCATCATCAGCCCTCTGATGGGATATACCATCATGAAGCTCGGACGAGCGCGTAAAAATGCCTCCATTGCCATTCAATCACAGCTTGGGCATATAAGTTCAATGCTTCAAGAAACATTTGTTGGCATCAGAGAAATTAAAGCATTTAATGCTGAATCAGTTGAACAGTCTCGTTTTAAAAATCTTCTTGATCGCTGTTTTGGCGCGGTTATGCGCAACGTCCACGTAGAAGCACTTCTTCCAGCTCTTGTTGAAGCAATTGCGGTTACCGGATGCAGCTTTATTTTTTACATTGCAGCGCATCAAGTATTAAGCGGAACTATCACCGCAGGTCAACTCACTGCATTTGTTGCAGCGGTAATTTTGGCCTATCAGCCACTCAAAAAAATTATTAATGTGTACTCTGAAGTTCAGTACGGACTTGCCGCAGCCGAACGCATATTTACAGTTCTTGATACCCTTAATCCAGCATCGCAAAAACGTACGCAAGAATTGACTCGTTTTACTACGTCAATTGAATTTAGAAATGCGTCTTTTAGCTACAATGAACGGACACCGGTCTTTTCATGCATGAACTTTACCATCAACAAAGGTGAATCAATTGGCATTATCGGACAATCTGGGGCGGGTAAAAGTACGCTGTGTGACCTTTTGCTTGGTTTTATCACCCCACCACATGACACCGTCTTTATCGATGGCACCGATATTGCTCAGATCACTCTTGCCAGCCTACGCAATCACATCGGCTATGTGGGACAACGAACATTTTTGTTTAACGATACCGTCGCACGCAATGTAGCTTACGCACGGCCACAAGCAACGCATGAAGAAATCATCAGGGCCTGCACGTTTGCTCATGCGCATGAATTTATCGAACAATTGCCCAATGGTTATAACACCATGGTCGGTGAAAATGGAACATTGTTATCGGGCGGGCAAAAACAACGGCTCACTATCGCACGCGCATTACTCAAAAATCCAGATTTATTAATTTTTGATGAGGCGACATCGGCATTGGATGAAGAATCAGAACGCCTCATACGCCTGGCTATTGAAGAAATTCGCGGCAGCAAAACGATTATCATCGTCTCCCACCGCCCAACTATGCTTTATAAAGTTGATCGTATTTTAGAGATTTCTAACGGCTCTCTGCGGATGGTTACGCCTACTGTTTAGGCTGTAGCTATTTACTCGCTCCATCCGCATTCTTTGTTGGTACATGCAAATTTTTCGCTTCCATCACTCTTGTTTTTGATCACCGCAACATACGGAAGCTTGCATTTTGGACAGGGCGATTCTTTAACTTCGCCAAAGATAGAAAACTTGCACTTTGGATAATTGGAGCAGCCCCAGAATGATCCGCCACGCCAACGGCGCTTAACAATGTCACCTTTGCATGAAGGGCATGGCATTTTGAGTTTATCTTGATGAATATATTTGCATTCAGGATATCCAGGGCACGCAATAAAGGTGCCGAATTTACCTCGACGCTGCACCAGCGTTTTGCCACATTGTGGGCACGTAAGATTAAGAGCAGTTGCAGCGGCTTCTTCTAAGGTAATTTTACCATCGGTACCGCGATTGAAGTTTGACGTAAAGGTACATTCAGGAAA
>JBAZHB010000116.1:0-4308 GCA_041652535.1 Candidatus Babeliales bacterium | reverse complement strand
CCACTAATTAATTACATTGCAATGTAAAAAATTACACAACGATAAAGCTTAGTTGAATAGTAATCAACTTAGGTTTAATTGTTCGTGTGCTCTATTGTGCATCTTTATTTATTGTAGTGATGGATTAAGAGCCTGGTGTGTTGATGTATCGAGAGTCTTAGTGTTGAATGTAGTGTGCTGTAGTGATGTGTCAAGAGCCTTTGTAGTGGCTTAACGTGTGATGCTTGATTAGCTTGCGTGTCTGTTATTGTATTGATGCTTGTTTATTGTTTGAAGAGTCTTTATCGTGTGTTCTTGACTGCACACTATGGAATCAGTTAAGAAGAGTGCTGCGTCATTAAAGATTCTTGTTTGTGCAAGCTAACGATTGGTTGATTATAAAAATGAGCAATAAAAAACTATGATTAGTAACTTGCTTTTGCGATAATGGCAAAAGATGTTTCTTGTTTGCAGAATTCACATTTATTTGAATGAATTGTCGTGTGATCTAATTTTAGGTAGTTTGCACCGTTATTTTTAACGAGATTTTTTTGGCAGTTTAAGCAGCAAGGGATAAGTAAAATATCGTTTGTCATGTTTATTCACTTTCGTGTAGTGTTTTTCCAGTTTTAAGATTTATTATTTGTTTTTCAAAACAACTATGGTTTAGAGCGTCGTGCTTGCTTGAGAATTCACTGTGGCAGAGTTTGCATTTATACTTCATTGTTTCACCTCTTTAGTTTTAAACCAGGGACACGCTTGCATGTTATTGAGGTAATCGCATGTTTTTGTGCTGTGTGATTGTGGCGTATCCATGAATGCACATCTGTCTATTCTGTGATAATGGCATAGTGGCATATCTTAAACCTCTATTCCGTTTGGCAGCTTTATTTTTTTAGCTACCATACTGATAAAGCATGGATCGATTGTGTCTTTAGTTGTTAGGTTGTATTTTGCGTTATCTCGAAATTCAAAATACAGTTTATTTTCAAGGCTGATTAATTCATTTTGCATCCGTGTTAATTGGTTGTATTGGTTGATTAATTCTATTTTCTGTTTTTTGGTTTTGGCAGTGCGTATTTGTGCGTAATTGTCAACGATTATTTTATCAAACGTATCTTTGAATTTTTCTAATTCAGCTATTTTCATAGTGGTTAATGGCTGCTGTGTCATGTTCTTAAGCCTCATTTTTAAGTATGTTTCTTGCTGGCGTGTTTCGCCTGCAGCTTGGGCATGTAGTAATTTTTAGTTTGCCGTTGTTTGTCCATGTGTAGTTGCAGTGGCTGCATTTCGTGTTGGGTTGTTTGGGTTGTGACATTTTAGAACATCCATGCGTTAGTGGTTGGTTTTGATGTTTCTTTAGATGGATTGTAACCTATTGTTTTAATGATATGGCTGTCTATTTCCGCACGGTTTGATCGTACAAATTTAGTCATGCTTAAGCGTGAATGTTTCCAGCTATTGTATAGTGATTCATCATTGTTTACCCATTGTTCTCTTTCAGTATCGTTCATGTTTAATCAATCTTCTTTTTGTAATCAATACAGCTTTCGTATTCAGTAGCATAGTTTAAGCTTATGTGAATTTGCTGCTTGCTGCATGTTTGGCTGTATTTGTTGTAAAATTGACATTTAACACATTGTACTTCTTTATCGTTGCTGTCCATTGCTTTATTCCTCTTTGTATCCAGCTTCGCGTAGGTAGTCTTCGAGGAAAGCTTTAACGATTGGCAACCATTGTATTTCTTGATAGTCTCGGTAAGTCCATACTTCGCAGTCTACAGCGATTATTTCCATTGTGTTTATAGTGTTGAATTCTGTTGTTGTTATTTCGTGAGTGAACATGTTTTGTATGTACTCTTTTAGTGAATCCGCTATTTCGTAGATCACATCTCTTTTTGCCTGGTTGGTTAAGCTGCTAAATGGTTTGTCTTCCGTGTTGTAGTCTGCCATCTCTATTTTTAGGAATCCTTCAATGTCGTTTGATAAGGCTTGAGTGTTGCTTAAGATTAAGTGCATGTTCCATGTTTCGTAGTTTGGCCATCCGTTGTATTTGTCCATGTCGCGTAGGGCTGTTTCAAGCTTGCTGATTAGGGTTGCATCATAGTCTTTTCTTGATGTTCCAAACGGTAAGAGCTTGTCGCTTTTTAATTGATTGATTACTTCGTAAATTAGGTTTTTGGATTCTTGGTTCATGGTTCAAACCTCATCTATTCGTATTAGTTGCCAAGTAACTTCACGGTTGCTTCTTTTTTCTGATATTTCTAAGCCATCTACATAAGCTTGATCACCTGTCATTAATGGATAATCTTTTAGGTTTTCTTTATGTTTTTCTGTTATGAAAGATTCTTTATTGTCTCCAGCGTTACGTGTAACTTTAAAAGTATATTTCCAATTTGTCATTATGCCTTACCTTCTTTTCCACATTTTATTTTGTCGCTGCAAACGTTGCAGTCGAAGTTTGAGCATTTATTGTTTATCATATTAGTGTCACCTTGACGTTTAAGTTTTTGTTGTCTTTTTCGAGAATCCTGGTGAAATGGTAAGCTGTGCCTTGCGGGTTCAACGTGTACAATGCGTGAAGCTTGATTATTCCTTGTGGCAGCACCATGTAGAACAGTTTAGTTAAAGTTTGTTGCATGGCTGTGTTTCCCCTTCATGTTGTGCGCTTAGTTGCATCCACCAATCGTTAAGGTTTATTTCTGTTTGTGTTTCCGCATATGTAATTATGATTAAGTACATGAGACGTTCAATGCGTTTATCTTGTTTCCAGTTTTTGCCTTGTTTCAAGTTCTCATTCATTAATTCAAGCAATCGTTTAACCATTGGGAAAGGGTTAACTGGCAATGCATTATCAAATATTGTGTCTTCAATATTTTCCATCGTGTTTATTCCCCGTATATTTCATCTACGACTTTTCCGTTTCGCATCTTGTAGTAACGTAGTTTTAACGGTGCATCTTTTGTGGTTGCGTTGGCTGCCTGGTGTGCTATTCGTTTTGTGTCCTGTTCTGCTAATTGCTTAAAGAAACTTTGTGACTGTTGGCCTTTAAGTTCTATTCCGTTTGATAAAGTGGCAGACATGGCTTAAGCCTCTTTTTGAGTGTCTTCTAAAAGTTCTCTAATTGCGTATTTTGCACCGACATAATGTTCATTGTTGGTTTCGTCATATTTTTGATCGTATTGATTGCCTTTTTGTGTTAGCCAATCATTGATTATTTGTTTAATTATTTCTCTATCTTTGAATTCAAAACATTGGATTAATCCTTCATCCAATTTATTCATATGTTTTAATGTTTGTATCAAGTTTATGCACCTTTTAATTAAGATACTGTAAGCTTGTTTAGGTATATTACTACTACTATTAGCACTACTACCATTAAGTTTTAAGCTTCTTTTGCCAAATAAAGCTCAATTATAGCTTCTTTAAGAATCGGTTATTGTGCATTATGGAAACACTTGTTTGCAAAACAACAACAACAACAACACAAACAACAACAATTTGCTTATATTGTTGAACGTTTGTTTAATGATAATAGTAGTAACTGCGGTTCGTGTGCGCCCGCAGCAACTTTAGGTATTCGCATGGCATGCGTTGTTGATCGTTGCGCCTATGTTGTTTAAAGATATGTCTCTTAATGGATGTATCTTTTTTAGAACTATGTGCCTGGTTGGAAAATCGGGTTGCCTTTTATATTAATAGGGGAACAAAATTTAAAGAAACGGTTTAAAGAAACTTGGTGTTACTGCGCAATGTAAACCCATTTGTCATCAATCAACTTTAAGGGTATTCCCGATTTGATTATGACAGCGTTGTCGTGTCCGTCGGTGAATATTTTGGTTGATCTGCGTAGCCATGCCTTTTCTGTTCCGTCTTTGCGGCGTATGTAGATTGGGGATACTTTAAGGGTTTGGGTGCTCATATTTTCCACCTTGTTTTACACTTAGGACAAACAATGAATCCTGTTTCGATGTTGAATTTAAAATCAAATGTTCCGAGATTACCATAAAAGCAATTTGGACATTTATCTGCTATAAGTATTATTTTAGATTTTTGTATTGGTTTGCTCATATTTCATCCTGCTCTATCTGTTCATCGTCTCTAAGCATTCTGTAGGTTAGTTTTGCTTCTTTAATGACTTTTAAGTGTTTTTCGCATACGTCATTGGATTCATTGTCTAAAGTGTTGTATCTTGCTACTGCTTGCACGTTTTCACCGTCTTCATAGCAGATTACGCATAGTCTTTGTTTAATGGTTGTCATTAGGTTTCACCTTCGTTTGTTTCTTGAATAGTGTATCCGTCGTCTTTTAACTGTTGTTTAACGTCGTT
>JBAZHB010000115.1:0-4337 GCA_041652535.1 Candidatus Babeliales bacterium | reverse complement strand
CACCCCCCGGTTGCGCCGCCCCCCCTCCCTAATCCGGACTTTGAAAAATTCCAAAAGTGGATTTTGGAGAAGGCGCCCCAGGTGGCCAAGATGAAAGAACCGTTCACGGAAGAAGAATACCTCCGCATCAAAGAAGAATTTTCCGGCGATATGACCGCCGAGGTGCTGCTGGCCATGCACAATTGCAAAGACCTGCTGAAGAAGTATGTGTCAGCGAATTTAACATTCAGAAACTGGATAAAAAGACGACAAAACGATGGAAAAAACGCAAACAATAGAAAGCCCGATAAGGCCTCAGATGAAGAGTTTGCCCGGGGACTTGCCGCAGTGGCCCTCGAAGTCGAATATGAGCATCTCGACAAGGGCCGGATTACTGAAGATGAATTCAGACGGCGAACCGGAATTGAGCCTGTACCAGGACAGTATCGCTGAGCCGGTGCAAATTGCCGGGGCGGTTAATACGCTAAAAGCCGCTTTCCCGAAGATGGGAGACGAGTTCTTTAAGTTGCTCTACAAGCGAATCGGGGCCAATGAATTCACCGCAAAGCGGCTGGAAGATGCCGTAACGCACGTGATTGACAACTTCCGGTACAAGGAATTGAATGTGGCGGACGTGATTTCATTTGACAAGCGTGTCCGGCTGTATTCTTACGACGAGGTATGCGATATATGCGCAAATGGCAGGGCGGTTATGAGTGAGGATTTCAAGAAGGTGCGGATCGGGGAGAAGCTCTACTGGGCTAAAAAGGTTGATATTGAAAATTCAAAGAGATAAATGACAATAAGGGCCATCGCAAAGTATAAGTTAAACAAAATAAATGAGTGTTGGTTTCAATGCATGGCCCTTTAAACTTAAAATCAAAAATGAAAACGCTGCTTATCGGAATAGACCCTGACGTTGACAAATCCGGCTTCTGTGCTTACAGGACGGATCTCGGGCAGATAACACAACTAACCACGTTTGATTTGTGTGATACGTTCAGATGGATTCTGGACTATCAGAATGATTCAAAGGATCTCGGCTTCGATCTGATCGTGCTGGTTGAGGCCGGGTGGAACAACAAGACAAACTTCCATGTCCGGGGATCCGACAGTGCCTGGAAATCGGCAAGTATCGGAGCCAAGACAGGGGAGAATTACGCCATCGGCAAGCAAATCATAAAATTCTGTGAGAAGCACGAAATTGAGGTTATAGCCGTCACTCCTAAGTCGCATAAAGTTAACGCAGAATACTTCAAAGAAATGACTAAGTGGGCAAAGCGAACCAATCAGGAAATGCGGGATGCTTACCGGGTTATTACCGAATCATACAGACGATAAGATTATGCTACCAATACAAAAAATAGAATATTCGATAGCGCTGTTAAAAAAAGCCGAACCGCTTGCCCTCAAGATGGATGAGAGGGGTTTTCATCTGGCATTCTCTGGCGGAAAGGATAGTCAAGTACTGTATGAATTAGCAAAGATGGCTGGTGTGAAATTCCATGCCGAGATGCAAGTAACAACACTTGATCCTCCCGAGCTGATGAGGTTTGTACGCAAGAATTATCCTGAGGTGAAAATGAACCTTCCGGAAATGAATTTCTACAAGCTGATACGTAAGCAGGGGAAACTGCCATTGCGCCAGATACGCTATTGTTGTGAATATCTTAAAGAGTCTGCCGGTGTAGGGAGCGTAAGACTCGTTGGGGTGCGTTCCGCAGAAAGTGTAAAGAGGTCAAAGAGGAGCGATATAGAAATTGGCGGCAAAAAACGCAAGCAATATACACTCGACCAATTCAGCCGCTATATGGAAACCGAACACCAGTGTATCAACGGCAAAGACTCGATTGTATTATCTCCAATATTCAGGTGGAACGATGCCGATGTCTGGAACTTCATTCGGGGAATGGAGTTGGAATATTGCGAATTGTACGACCAGGGCTACCGCCGGATAGGTTGTATGTTCTGTCCTATGGCAAGTTCAAAAAGAAAGGCGATTGACAGGCAGCGTTATCCTGGGGTGGAGAGGGAGATTAAGAAGTCAATTCAATATCTGATTGATAAAAAAGAGTATTTGGGCAAGTATGACGCCTCTGCCGATGAGATATTTGATTGGTGGTGTTCAGGTAAAAGCACGGCCCAATATTTTGGGATGCTACGGACCCAGATGAAACTAAAATTTTAGTTATGAAATACATATACAACAACAAACAATGCCTGAAATGCAGCAAACAGGCCACCTGTGCAAGCTACGCCCGTCTGCAGGCGGAAGGGCTTTCAATAGATACCTATTCCTGCAAAAAGTACGTTCCCGTGATCGATAAAAGAAGGTCCCTGTATAACGCTACCTACTATGCCCGACAGCATGGGGTAGAGGTGAATTTTCGTTCCCGGACTCTGTCTGTTCTGTATAGTGATATAGCTGCTTACAGGGATTGCCGATTTTTTCAATTCAATGATAAACCGTTTCCGGTTTGAAGTACAAATGAAAATGTTCTAATGCTATGAAAAACAAACGACTTCAAAGACTCCTGTTCAATACAATCTTCGCCCTGGTGGCGTGGACGATAGGAACTATTTGCGCCATTTTGATAATCAAATCAATACAGGGATGAATACAGTTCGATTTTTACGCATATTCTTTGCCTATTTAGGCACACCCTGTTGGTACGAAGGAATAGACAAACCAACCATGTACCAAAGATTGTGGGGCTGGAGAATTGGCCCGGTGATGGCATGGAGATTAGCCAGGATAACAGTTTAACACTTTTTAAATTATGAGATACTTAATAACTACGACAGCTGAACCGCCATTTTTGACGGAATGGTTTAGACCAGAGAATAATTTTTCACAGGGGATGATTGTATATGATTTGTATGAAGATAAATATATGACCGACGGAAAAACGTGGATAGATATAGAGTATGACCATCTTTAAATCCGGGACAAACAACAATATGACTATAATCGAACAACTTCATACTACGCCGCAAACGGTTGTATAGCAACATAGTAGGATATTTGACAAATTAAATAGATAAAGCACTTATGGAATTAAATTTTAATAGCCGTGAATACCTGAAAGGGAATATACGATCTTTCAAAGTTGCCGTCTTTGGCTCAAGAACCCTAAAAGACGAACGTGTAAAAACAATAATTCTTGAAAAAATAAAAGAATTGAATGCCACATTGATAATAACCAGCCAAGAACCGCAAGGGGTGTGTGAAGTGGCGCAAAGAGTGTGTAAAGATTATGGTTATCCATTACAGTTACATTTCTTAAACATGATGTACTTGCGAGGAGCATTCGAACAACGCAGTAAAGAAATAATTGCCGTAGCGGATTATATACTACTCATACATGATGGTGAAAGCAGAGGCACTTTAAATGAGAAAAAGTTAGTAGAGAAAAGTGGAAAACCTTTTCATTACGAAATTCTACAACCCTCAAAATATGATAGATCAGTTGGATTTAACATAACGAAAGAATGGGACTATAAAGAAGAAGATCAATGGAATTTCGGTGTATAGCTAACGCGGCATCTCGGTTCTCTGAAGATATAACGCCCAAGACGGTGCGTTTGCTCTTCTTACAGTGGGCGGTAACGGCAAACGCTATATGCAGAGCGGGATTTACGAGTAAAAAAAATGTCAAAATAAAATAAAAGTATGAACGAAGAAGAAAACCTAATTATTGCGGATAAACCCGCTTTGCAAATAGCGAGTGTTAGCGGTTGTTATTCATTCACAATTCGCAACACAAAACAAAGCTCATCTGTTTTTGGTAACTGCGAAATTTGCAATAAACCAGCTTCAGAAATTTGGCATCAAAAAAGGCTGATAGGTAATTGTGTAATTTCAGACGGGTATGGGCATAAGGAATGTCTTGAAAATAAGAGGACGAGCAAGAGTGCAGAGGAAGCTCGTAAAAAAAAGACTGGTGCTATACAATACTGAAAGAAGTATCAGTGCGCGGCGCATGGAAGTAATCCCACTTACGGGAGCCGTTTTTATAATAACCGCTAACTTCGATATATAGCCAATACCCCAACACCCCGTAAACAGGGGGATAGAAACAATAAATACAAAATGAAAAACATGAACACAACTTTAGAAATTCCCGAAGGCAGCAAGGCTACTATTCAGGGGAAAGTCATTGACGGCAAGAATTACCTTGTCGTGGAGGTGGAGCGGGAACCCGAATTGAAAGAGGGGGATATGGCTATATTTTGGGACTATACATCATGTGAGGCAATCATAGCCGTTTATAGGGGGTTTTTAGACGGCAGATATTTTGACCACTTGGCTATGTATTGGGACAACGCCATCAAATGGGATGGCACACAGGAGCAGT
>JBAZHB010000114.1:0-4343 GCA_041652535.1 Candidatus Babeliales bacterium | reverse complement strand
CCATCTTTTTTGCATTGCGCAATCGCTTTTTGCTGCATTGCAAAGATGGTTTTAATGATGGGGTTTTTGCTTGCTATCTTGATTTCAGGGTCAAGCTCGATTAGTTTACGAATCGAATTGCCCATCTCGTGGCACGGCCAGAACCCGCACATTTCGCCAGTGTACAACATGGCAAGGTCAGGTTTATCCATGACTTGTTTACGAGTGAACGCGTACCAGAAATGGTGACGGTTGGTTTTGCTGTGTTTGCCGCAGACTTCGCAAACGCCTGTTCTCGGCGGATACGGCAGCTTAAGCCGAGTTCCGTGATAGTTGAGCGTGTAAAAGGTTTTACGCGACTCAAGCCAGTTGCGAATTGCTTTTAACGGGTTAGAAATCACGGTTTGGCACCTCGGTCTTTACAGTGAAGCTTCAAACCGTTGCCTGAACAGTCGCCAAATTCGTCTTTGAAGGTGCAACTTAATGCACGGCAAATGTTTATGCTGGAAACTTTAGCAACTTTAGGTTGAATTGCAGGCTGCGATTTTATGTCTTGTTTTGATGCTTCATGTTTAACTATTGGCGCTCCATCAAGCCTTGCAGATTCTATTTTGCAGTATTCATCACTTATGTCCACGCCGAGCCATTGGCGATTCATAATTTTAGCGGCGAGGCAAGTTGTGCCGCTACCGTTGAACGGGTCAAGAACAATATCGTTTGGTTGACTGCCAAGAGTTATCAAGTAACACATAAGTTTCAACGGTTTCACGGTTGGATGGAAATTAGACATCGGTTTTGCTCTCCAACCGCAATCACATAATGTTTTATGATGTGTCGGGCAGATTTCATTGATTGTATGATTATCTCCGCTTGAAGCATGTTTTACTTGTTGCGGTAAATTCTCGCAATCCTTATTTCTCTCGGACTTGCTTGCTTTAGGCACAATCAAGAATGGAAAAGTTTCTTTCACGTTTTCAGGTAGGTTTTCGACTGTCTTGTTCCACCAAGCATCCAAATCAAAGTAGCGACTGTAGCTTCCTGAATCTCCATAAGTTGTCTGTTCACCTGCAGGCAGATTCGTGTATTCACCGTATATTTCAGTAGTTTTTTGCTTGTCAATTTGATGATGAGCTTCAATGGTTCCTGATTTATGAATTGAACCATCATTTAACACGTCATCTGACACAAGCAAATTAGCGGGGAAACGTCCCATAGTGTTTAATCGTTTAATGCTTGCTCGTTGACTTTCTTGGAAATCTTCGATGTTAGCGTTTGTTATACCTAAATCTGTGCCTACAACACCTTCACGTTTTTCAGGATTACTTTGCGGTGTATGTATAATTTCATTCGTTGGTATCCTGCATTTGTCAAACCAAGTTACTCCGTGTCCATTTGTGAGTGCTTGGTCAACATACGTTTTCTCACTCAGAGGCTTCATGGCTACAATTACAATTTCCACTGCGGGTTTAGGCTGGAAACCGCCGTAGCTTCCATCCAACAACTTAGCTTCTGGACTTGCTGCTTTTGTGATAGGATTATCTTCGCGTTCAAAACTTCCATTAGCAGAATCTTGAGTGTTTCGTCTTCCACTTGTTTGAATAGGTCTGCTGCCGAATGAGCCAACAACTTCTCTTTCTAAACCTAATCGTTTGTCAACTGCTTTGCCAATATTCATGGCTTTTGGGAATCCGCTTGCGTAAGTCCAGTAGATACTCGTGAAACTTGTGTCGAAGCCAGCTTTGGCAATACGCATAATCATCTCGGACAACACGTCTTGTCTTGGAGCACTCATGACAAACATGAATGCGCCTGGCTTCAAAATGCGGTAGCACTCGCGCCAAATATCAATCGCAGGCACAGCTTTATCCCAGTCTTTACCCATGAAACTGTAACCGTAAGGTGGGTCAGTGACGATACAATCTATTTTATCGTTTGGAATCTCTTTAAGAACAAATTGGCTATCGCCATTATGCACCATGCCGACGCCGAGTGCGCCTTTAATCATTTTAAGCAGGTTATCAATCATTCGTTTTTCCCTCATTTATTAACCGTTGAAGCGCCAGTGCACCCTTCACGCGGGTTTGCCCATCCACGTCCACCACTGTTAAATCGGCAAGCAACGTTGCGCCCGTATGCGTCAATTTGCCAAGCGTTGAATCCTTCGTTTTACTCCACTTGCGCTTGTGGGTGGCGTTGTAGATTCGATGCTTCTGTTTTTGGCACTCAACGCTACATCGCTTCTTGTTTTTAGCGTACTTGCTTTCTGGAAACACGTTGCCGCAAATGTCGCACTTTTTCATTTAAGTCCCTTCGTTGCCTGTTTAGTCAACTCGTTAGCCGCCGCTTTGGATGCGCCATGCGAATGCATCTTGTCATCGGGGTAAAAACGGTGCCCATTGCTGCAAATGAATACGAATCGCGTTGCAGGTGCCGATTTAAAGACGCCTTGCTGTGGCACTTCATGGCTTTCAACGTCCACAGTGAAATCTTTGCAACCGCAACTGGGGCATACAAATGGCTTATTGCTCCAAAGCTGCAATCGATTATACAGTCCCATGGCAAAGTCTTCCTGGAACACAAAGTTGTCCACGATTCTGCCGTTAACCCTCAAAATGGCTTGACGCGTGAGACAATAATCACAGAACTTTTTGCCTTCAGGCGTACGCTGCAACTGTAGCATCCGTGGGCACTTGAGGCACTCGTCGGTTTTCAATTTATTTTTAGTCATCATCTTTTAACACTCCTAAACATTTCAAGTAACTAACCAAGTAGTCGGCGCGTAGGCAGTTGCCAGTCACAGGTGTACAAGCAAGTTCAACCCTGTCCACATACTGTGAACACGATTTGTCACACTTAACTGAAAACGACAAAATAAACTTGGAAGGGTTACTCGCGCAGCCTTTACAGTTGCGGGCAGACACCGCCTTGATGCACCGTTCGCACTTGTCCATTTTAGAGACGCTCCACTGTAAATTTGCGGTTGCCTTCCTTTTCCAACACATACGTGAGTCGAGCGCAGCAATCGGTTAAATTGTCGCTTGAGTTGATGCTTGCTTCAAATCTTACAGTTTTGCCGCTGACTTTACGTTGCAAAAAGTACAGTTCATTAAGCAGTTTCTTAGTGAACGGTGAATTGCGGGGTATATGAAACTTTGACGGTTCAGTGTTGATTCTTGCGATTAAGCGCTCGTAGGCTTCAGTGTTAAGTTTCTGCGTGTCAGTAAGCATGTATGCGGATATACCTTTGTCTTGAAGCGCCTGCACAGTGCTCGCACTTTGGTATTGGTCAAGAACAATGTGGCTTAGATAGTAGTTGCTGTTTAACTGTTCAATGTATTTCTGCACAAGCTTCAAATCAATCGGATGTTCCTTGTCAAACGCCTGCCACTCCTTGATTAAATCCAGCTTGAGAATGTTGTCGTCGTCAAGGTGCCCCATGACTAAACCGTAGGCGTCCCCAGTTAATGACGGGTCAAGCGATAAGGCTCTTGGAGTGTCCCTGTCTACGCCAAGCGGGTCAACACCCATTTCGTTAACGACACACGCCTCGATTTTCTCGCGTGATAAAGCGGGACTTATAGTATCTACGAAAAGTGCGCCGTATTCTTGGTCGAAGCGTTCAGGATTCTTTTTCCAGTCAATACGTAAATCATTGCTGTTACATGTATTGCACATCGGAGTATCTGGATGGTTACAAGTTTTGCAATCAAAAGCGTTCTTTGGATTAAGCGCCCAAGTTGGCAACTGGAAACAACAACGCCACGGCTCGCTACCCGCTTCTTGAGTTTTCTCAATAGTTATTTCGTGGTTGCCGCTTCGGAAGTTTTCATAAAAGATTCCTGATCGTCCACTGGGTGAACTAATCAAGATGCTTTTAGAATCGGCAGCTTTGCCTTCATGCTTCAATATTTTTAGGTTAGGCATAACGGCGTAATAAATTTCGTCGCCTGACAAGTTGCCCCGATTATCTATCCACCAAGCGATTTCATCAAATATTACGATAGCAGATGACTGTCCTCTGCAACTACGGGCAGATGAATTGTAAACTTGAATAACTAAATGCTTCTGGAACTCAAGCGATTCATTAGTGGCATTCTTTATTTTATCGTTTAAATAGGGGCTTGTTGACGCTAATGAGCGGACGTAATCGAAATTTATGCTTGTAGATTGTTCACGATTAGCCGCGAGCAATTGATACATTATGTTCTTTTTACTTGGCAACCCGTAATACTCTTGAGGGTCTTTAATTAGTACAAGCGTTTTATAGACTTCAAAAAGCAAGATACATGCACTTGCCAAAGATTTGAAACCTTTACGCCCGCACGCGAGCAACAATTCACGGTAAAATTTTGCGTCGTCATAAA
>JBAZHB010000113.1:0-4403 GCA_041652535.1 Candidatus Babeliales bacterium | reverse complement strand
TATCCGCACAGATAAGTACCCTATCCGCTGAAATAAGCTCTCTACGGCAGGAAGTGGAACATAAGCAGGATAAGCCGGACAGGGGTGGGGAGCGGCCACAGTATGAATTGTCAGTAGCAGAACGTGACCTGGTGGAAAGAGTTGTAATGGCAGAGGCGGAGGATGAGCCATACATAGGAAAACTGCTTGTCTGCCAATGCATCTTAAATGCTTGCCGCCTGAACAATAAGAGACCTGCGGAGATTATAAAACAGTATGCTTATGCCACACGTAGACCGGAGCCGTCGGAGAGTGTGAAAGAGGCGGTTGCGGCGGTATTTGACAAGGGTGAGACGGTGACAGACGAGCCGGTGATATACTTTTATGCTCCGGCATTGATTAAAAGTGCGTTTCATGAGCGGCAACGGTTTGTGGTTGAGGTAGGCGGGCATAGGTTCTTTGCGGAGAAGTAGGACGGAAAATAAAAAGTATGTGAAGGAGAAAGGATGAGCTATATGGGACGCTACGACATTGAAAAGGTTAAGACATTTATGCAAGAGCAAGATCCTAAAATCAAAGAGGTGAAAGAATTTGAGGTCATTGGGGAAACAAATTTGCCTAGTGGCAAAAGCTATTATTCTTGCGAATGCCCGTTTTGTAAAAGCCATATTGATATTCAGAAATGGTCATTTTCAACAACAGGTAAGAAGTGTTGGAGATGTGGGGCAGTGCTGAGAGCTGCGCTTGCTGTGCTTAAATAATTACTACATATAAGCAGGATAATACCGCTTGCTGGAAGTTCGGGCGGCGGGGGTTGGAAGTTTGGGTGATGGAAGGAGAATGATATGGAAAATTTTGAACGCATAGCAATTAAAAGCACATGTGACGTATACACTTTAAAAATGCCCGATGATAAGCGGTTTAGATGTATGTGGGCGAAAATAATCATTGATGAAAGCGCATGGATGTTTTCATGTATCAGCGATGCAGGGAATTTCTCTCACAGGTGGCCTTATGAAAGCCATAGAACATTTAAAAAGTTTTTGACGGAAATTGATATGGGCTATCTTATGAGGAAAATTGAACCACATGGGGAAGAGTTTGACTATGAAGCGACTATAAAAAATATCAAGGAGCATTTATTTGAGTCAAGGCGCAATGGAGATATTGACAAAAAAGAGGCAAGGAAGGCATATAAAATTGTTGAGCATTTAGATTATGAAAATAGCGAAGATTTGGTTTTATATCAGCTTATTGAAGGCCATAAATATTTTTCGGATGATTATTGTTGGACTGCGGATTTAATTATAAAAAATCATTCACCGGAAGCTATTACGTTTACAGAAATTATTTTTCCAATGCTGCAAGAAGCTTTAAAAATTGAACTTAATTTCCATAAGCAGGACTATGCGAAGAAAGGGGAGGGTTGAAATGTTGAAGTATGAAGAATTTGAGAACATATGGAAAAAGAAGCGTAACTCTCAAGATGTGAATATACCGTCGCCGGAAGTGTGGAGAGACATAACAAAAGTGTTTAAAACGTGCGAGGAATTGTACCACAAAAATTGGGCATGCATGGCAATGCTGAAAAAGCTATTGCAAGTCATGGAGGGGTTTGATTATAGGGCAAATATTAAATTTACAATGTCGGATTGCATCAGCGTAGAGACTGAGGCGAAGGCATTGCTGAAAAGTGGGGAGGTAGAGGAATGAAACTGACAGATGAACAAATAAAAATTGCAAAGGAAAACATTAGCGATAATACCATATTTAATCAGTGGATACGTTTGGACAGCGCGCAAAAAGAGATTATGGATTTATTTGATACCATTGAAGCCTTGCAGCAGGAGAAGCTACAGCGCATAAAGGAAGTATCTGAGCAATGGGCTAAAGAAGTTGTGAGGGCTGATGGATTGCAGAAGGAGAATGAGCAGCTATATGGTACCATTGACCGCTTGCATATGATGATTTCGAGCCCTAATGAAACCAACCGCATTAAGTTAAAAATATGTGGGGCTGAATTGCTTATACGTTATACGGACGATGAAAAAGAACAGATAAAAGAACTGTCGCAAATGGAATCGCGGATGAAGCAGGATTTAGAACGCATTAAGGCAGAAAAAGACGTTCTTGAATCATCTTACATGAATGCTGAAATGAATCTTGAGCATATGACAAGTTTGCATGAAGAAGCAAAGAAGGAGAATGAACGGCTAAAAGACCGAAACACTACGTACGTAAACGAAAACGCTAATCAAGCAAGGGAGATTGAGAGACTAAATGAACTATTTGACATATCAGCCGACTTTCATAATCCTGCTGATGTGGCGGAGATTGAGCGGCTAAAAGAACAGGTGGCACTGATACGGGAGGAACTAGAGGACGCAAGGATTTTTGTCTGGAATGGGAATTGTACCGATGCTGAGTCTATACTTAATCGCGCTCTCTCCACCGCGCCCACCACCTACCACAACCCCGCTGATGTGGAGGCGTTGAAACAGGCTGGAGATATATTGCAGGACATGGTTGATGTGGCTGAAAAGTGTGGATCTGCTTATTTATATCGCAGAGATACGGGAAAGGTTATAGACCTGCTTGCGAAGATTGCGGAGGTGGGGGAATGAGTTTCAGACCAATATATGAGCCTAGAACACGGGCAAGAGAATACAGCGACCTTGCAATAAATATCTATACCGGATGCAACCACGGCTGCACATACTGTTACGCGGCGCAAATGTTCAACCGGTACCATCCAAAAGAAAATTTTGCAGACGTGAAACCGCGTGAAGGCATTGTAGAGGCTGTGAAAAATCAGCTATCAGGCGGAAAATACAAAGGTAAAAAGATTATGCTGTGCTTTATGTGCGACCCATACCCGGCAGAGGTAGACACAACACCGACGAGGGAAATTATCAAACTTATCAAAGCCGCTGGGGCAAATGTATCGGTGTTGACAAAGGGCGGCATGAGAGCAGCAATGGACTTTGATTTATATGGTGAGGGCGATTCTTTTGGCAGCACACTGACGTTTTCCGATGAAGACAAAAGCTTTGAATGGGAGCCAAAAGCAGCAGAACCAATCAGCAGAATACAAGCAATTGTAGAAGCGCACGAAGCAGGAATCAAAACGTGGGTAAGCTTAGAACCTGTTATCAGCACACAAGACAGCATAGGATTTATTTCAGAATTGCACAGGCATGTTGATTTGTGGAAGGTTGGACGGTGGAACCATGATGCTAGAGCAAATAAGATTAATTGGGGCAGATTTGGTCGAAGCGCTGAGAATATTTTGAAAATCCTGAAGTGTGACTATTATATCAAGGATGATCTGCGAAAGGAGATGGAAAAATGAAGTTAGCATATGTAGCCGGCCCATATCGCGGCAAAAGCAAAGTTAAGCTTATCAATAGATTGCAGGTCATACACAATATCATAGAAGCTCGAATTGTAGCAAGGAAACTATGGGGCGCGGGTTATGCCGTAATATGCCCGCACAGCAACACAGCATTATTTGATGGGGCAGCACCTGAAAAATCGTTTCTTGACGGGGACTTAATTATGTTAAGCAGCTGTGATTTGATTGTGCTGATAAAAGGCTGGGAAGAGTCAAGCGGAACGTTGGCAGAGATTAAGTTTGCAAAGGCGCATAATATACCGGTTTATAAATGGAGTTACATACATGATGTTGAAGTTAAAGTTGAGTGAGGGGAGGATGCGGAATGATTAAATTATTAATACCAGGCCAGCCATGCGCAAAACAAAGGCCGCGAGTGTGTGAAGGATATACATATACACCTGTAAAAACAGTAAACTATGAAACGTTTGTCAAGGAGCTGTATGTAATCGGCAATTACGCAAAGCAACTTGAAGGCGCATTACAAATGACAGTAAGGGCATATCTTAGTATACCTAAATCAACAAGCAAAAAAGACACTGCATTGATGTGCGCAGGCAGAATAAGGCCAACAAAGAAGCCAGACTGGGACAATGTCGGCAAAATTATATCAGATGCACTAAATGGGCTTGCATATCGGGATGATAGCCAGATTGTCGATGCGCGTGTTGAAAAATGGTACTCAGACAATCCGCGGGTAGAGGTGAAGATACAGGAGATAGGAGTGTGAGGGGATGAGTGTAGCAGATAAGATAATTGGCATATTGGCTGGTGTTGCAATCGCATTATTTTTTGTAAATAACGTACATTATTATTTTAAAAATGTATTAGGCATTGGCAAGAAGGGGTGATATAAATGGATTTTTGCAAATGTGGCAGTATAAAAATAGGCGGCAGCTGTACAAATAAAAAGTGCCGGCAGCACATTAAAGGTACTGAGTTTGCAACATATAAGCAGACGGATTACATACAAGGCATGCTAAAACAACTTGAAGACGATACTGAGTATGATTATAAATCTATGACGCAG
>JBAZHB010000112.1:2617-4454 GCA_041652535.1 Candidatus Babeliales bacterium | reverse complement strand
TCATAGGAAGAACAAAGTTATCCTCGCTGTTGAAGTTACGCCGCTTGCCCTGTGCGTTCCGCAAGCCCTTTGTGGTGTCCCACTGTTTGCCGCCGCCCTGCTTTGTTTTGTATTCATCTTCCCAGTTCGTTTCAATTGCAGGCCGAACACCGCCCTCCGCATATACCTGCGCATTGTCAATCTTGCAGAGTATTTCGTTTTCCTTCTGCGTATTGTGCGGGGATGTTTTAGGTTCTTCCTTCTTTCTAAACGGGTTCTTCATGTATGTACCTCCTTATAAAGAAAAAGACCAGAACAACATTGCTGTTGAACTGGCCCTCGTGGAGCTCAAAAATTTATTCTGTTACTCTTATTTTAACACGGTTTCACTGTCAAGCTCTTTCATCTTTCTGAACGGCTTATCGAGATCCATTATCCCCCTACTTGTCACAACAACATGTACCATTGTGCCGCACCGTCTGCATGGCATCTCAACTTCACCTATCGCCTTAGTCAGCACCTTACCGCATGATGTACACCTTATCTCTTGAAGCTGCATGCTGCCTCCCTATTTCATTTTGCATTTATTATATATTTTGTACGGTTTTAGTCTTTCGTCGCATGCCTCTAAAAGCCATTTGATGTAGTTTATATCTGTATAAATTCCGCCGCTCTCGTAATGCCTTTCGCAATGTTCCTTCCATGTGCCACGTGAGTCTTTTTTTGTAGCACCGCAGCATTGACTTCCTGCCCTTTCGTACCACTGTTCAAACGTTTCTCCATCCAAAACTAACGATTCAATATTCCATACGGTAATATCGCACCGCTCTTCGTATCTTTTTATTTTATCAAGTAATATGGTCTTGCTGTTTTCATCCATATATTGCTGTTTTTGTTTTCTTACAGCTTTTATTTTTTCTTTTAGTCTTTCAACCTCTTCATCAAATTCATTAAGTGCTTTGCTTATGGTTTCAACTTCCATATACCCTCCTATTTCCACCTTTTTGTTCCCTTCTGGCCTTATATATAAATAATTATTGTGTTTTTCCCTAAACTACCGGAGGCTTACTTTCAAATAGATCGATCTCTCACCTATTCCTTGGTTTCCCAATCTCCCCCAGGCTACTTTTGATTTATAGCGACTCAATAATTATTTACTGTCCGTTACACACTACGTCCCCTCACTGAAATAATGGATTCTCATTGCTATCCTGCTTCGGTGCTTTCTTCTGATAGTATGACTTATGCTTCTTGCTCTTGACAGCATTGTACGCCCTCTTAACAGCCTTTACAGCTGGTTCAATTGGCACAGGTGGAATATCCTTCTGCATTGCTTTGCCGAGGCGTATACCGTAGATAATGGCTATGTAGTTGGATATAATGATGACAAGGGCTATGGTGAGGATGAACAGTAGGTTAATCATTGCTTCACTCCCTCCCCCTCTTCCTTCTCTATCTTCACAAATTCCACCGTGGGATACTGCTTAATATACGCCTCCTTATGGTGGCACTTTGAGCACACGTGTTCAAATATAGGCGGTTTGTTCGGTGCCGGTTGTGCGCCTCTTCCAGTGAATTCCATCCTGCCAAGTAAACACTTCGGGCATGGCTGCTCAACATATACCGCAATGGCAGGAGTCTTAATTTCAGCGTCCTTTTGACGCAGTTTGGATATGTCTATTACACTCATAGGGTTTCCTCCTTGTTCTCTGTAGCCCTGTATATCTTGTTGCCGCTGCCAATTATAACCAAGTCACCACGGCTCAACGGTTCGCCTGCTACACCCATAATCTCGTCCTTTATGTCCGGTTCAGTTTCAAGCACCTTGTCACATATAATGCAGCGTGTTGCGCCGTCC
>JBAZHB010000112.1:0-2607 GCA_041652535.1 Candidatus Babeliales bacterium | reverse complement strand
AAAAGAAATGCTTTATTTTCTGCCACAGGGTTATTTTAATGTGCCACATGATTCCTCCTTAAACGTTATGACATGCTTCTCGTTCGGTAATGAAATTTCGGGATAATACACGTTAACATTGTAAATAGTATATTGCACAGGGTGTTTTTTCTGGAACGTCCCGAACTTGAAACGTTTGTACAACGCTTCTTTGACAGATTCCTTCCAGTTCTGCGGATATTGAATTGTGTCCAGAATTTCGCCGAATGGCTTGTGAATAAGCTTCAAAACAAGACTGTCCGTGTCAAACTCTTCTAATACGTCGGCGATTACGTTTTTGGCCATATTGCCCGTGATATACGCTCCTATGGAAAATTTAAATCTTTGAAGAATTACTTCTTTTAAGTTTGATTCCGGCATTTAAAACACCTTCCTTTCTATATTAATTCTATCATGTATTTTCATAGTTCCTCTTTCGCTCAATTGAACGGCGATTCATCAGCGTTGTAGCCTTCGTGGCGGTTGTCACTGTTGGCGACGTATCTCGTTGGCTATCATGTCAGCGAATAAAGCATCGTCGTGCTTGCCGCTCATTGCGTCGGGCCGATCCTTATCGTCATAGACGAATGTCAGGCATTCTTCAAGCATTGTTATGTCGTTCAATAACTCCACGTGTTCATCTATAACAGCGATTTCTTTGTCTATAATAAGTGACCTTGTATTACCGTCTGTTTTCCATCCGTGGGCGTTCTTGAATTCGCCTGTCAGGTCGTCATATTTTTTTCTCTGATACTGCCTGGGGTAGTGAAGCCGCTCAAGTTCTTCTATCGGGGCGGTGTTGAAGTTCATTTCAACGCCAATCAGCGCCATGTTATAATACATTCCGAGACAATACATCTGCCATGTGTACGGTTTTGAATTATTCCAGCAATGCCGTATTGTGGCCGCACGGTTTCCGGTGACATTGTTTATTACACATCCTGAGTAGAAGTCTCTGCCTTCGCCTTTGGTATCGCCGCCGAGCACATAAGGGTAACCGGATTGCGGCGTTTCATATATGGTAACAGGGCCTTCTTCGTCGTCCACCCACTTTATTGAGCCTTCTTTGATGTAGTCATTGTGCGCCGCGCTGCCCCACTCAAAGTCAAATCTTCCACGCTTCGGAGGATCCTTTTTATATTTCTTGCGCAGCACATCAAGCCTCAGTTTAACCATATCGGCATCGAATACCGGCCTTCCGCTTGCGATAAAGGCATCTTCCGGTGTCGTGGGGTTATACTGCTTCATTTCGCTTAAATCATTATTACATTTGTTCTTGAAATACCATATCCACCATCTGACTTGCTGCTTTGAAAGGTTAAATGCAGCAACAACACCGGGTCTTTTCTTGTTGCCCTTGGTTGAGCCGAACAGGTATTCGAACGCTTCTTTTTTGATTGACTCAATTTCCCTTTGATATTCTTCATGCGTACAGGGCATAGCATATTCGGGGTTATCCTGCCATGCGAAAAACAATGGCACCCATTCATTCTCACCGGCAACGGCGGCATCCCACAAATCTTTAAAGTCATTATATCCCCATGCTGTACTCTCGATTACAACCTCTGTTTCAGAAGTCATTGGAACGGCCTGTAAGATACCAGCAAGCTGCTTCAATGGTTCCTGTCCTGCCGGGGCCGGCCATCTTGAGAACTCTGAAAGGTGAACATATGTCGGCGTGAAGCCTTGGCCTATTGTGACCTTACCTGCGACCTGGACAATGATTTTGCTGTTCAGCCCTTTACCTTTGCCCTTGTATCCTGTCGGGCGATCAAATATAAGTTCCTTTGCGTTTGACGCTTTTTGGAGCGGTTTAACGTGCGGCGGCAGGTGGTCATACATAAACTTAGCCTTGTTGAAAATTTCAGTGGTGGTATCGTCTACATGCGCCACTATCAGCCCGAAACGGTTTTCTTTCGTGGCACAGTTATATAGCATCCTGCCCTGTTCATTGGTAGAAGCCCCATGCTGACGGGCTTTCAGAATTATAATAAGTACCGGCTTACCTGCGGCATGTAGTTCTTTTACCGTATCGTTAATCTGTTTCTGAATATTGTTATGAGTGAAAGGAACGACATTATTGTGCTTGTCAACAATATATATGTATTCCTCAGCATAGACAGAATAATCGCCAAAAGCCTGCTCCTTAACTTCAACTTCAAGAAGCTGCAACAGATCCTTTTCTTCTTTTTCCGTCAATTCGCCGGATTGGATCCGCCTTATGATTTCAGTTCTATTCAGTTTTATCGTTTCAGGCCTCTTCAAAGTATGCCCCTCTTCTTCCTCATAATCATATTAACCGTATTCTGGAACCGCCTGGGCGTGTCGTAGACCGTCACCAGCACATCATTGCAGAATATAAATATCTTATCGCCATACATCCGGATATTGTTCGCCTGTCCGTTGAAGTTGTACAGCGAAGTAATATATCCTTTGAGCGAACCGGAAACATCAGCATGAGTTAAACCATTCTCAAAGGCGATTCTGGCAAGGCGGTCAACTCCCTTTGACTTTATACCGCAGCGTTTCCTTGTTCTGTTTTTGGCGTGTGCTGTGACCTCAATCATTACTTTGCTCCAGATACTTTAT
>JBAZHB010000111.1:0-4504 GCA_041652535.1 Candidatus Babeliales bacterium | reverse complement strand
AATGGATTTAAAAACAGCCAGGAAGCTTGTTGAATCATGCCAAAAGATAGATAATTTACCCAATAACAAACAATCAATGATTTTGCGTTATGCTTGTGACGTTGACGCATTCTTAAAAGAAGCTGCACGGGTGCTGCGATCGCGAGGGACTGCTGTTTATGTCGTTGGAAATTCTTGCATAAACAACATATACGTTGATAACACTAGTATAGTGGTTAATACAGCAAATAAATACGGTTTAAGATTAATGGATCATTATGAGCGTGAGTTATTGCCGACAAAACGTTATATGCCACCACCTGATAAGTCCAGTACGGCCCCTATCAATCAAAGAATGGGCATCGAGTGTATTTTGACGTTTCGCAAGGCAAAAACTAAAGTTCAAAATATGAATTGATTTCATTGTTATGGTGAGTATCACGGATCAAAATTGGCAGCTTGAACAACACAATAATCTTCTCGCCGGCGATCCTGTTGCATCTTCAATCATCGCCGACAGAATTTATCCTAAAATAATTAAACATTTACAATTTAAGTATTCAAAAGTTAATCAAGATCTAATCGTCTCGGCAGCAACAGATGCGATGATAAATTATTTGAAAAGACCAGAACAATATAATCCACAAAGAGCCTCACTTGAGAGTTATCTTAAAATGTCTGCAGATGGAGATTTGAAGAACATACTTGCAGGTGAAAAAAAACGTGCTAGCAAAGAAATATTATCTGATCCAATGTTAATAAATGCAAATTATGACAAGGATGTTGTCGAACTTCACGAAGGTTCTGCGGAATTATTAACAGAGAAAGCATTTATTGGTCAATTCGCTTCATCATCCCCAGAAACCGAACTGGTTGAAAAGGAACAAGAAGCACTGCTTGCTCAGATATTTAATAATGACATCGATCAACGTTTAGGGTCACTGGTAATCAATGGTGTGCGAGAGACCACTCATTATGCAGATGTGCTGGGTATAAATTCACTTCCAATACCTGAGCAACGCTTATTGGTTAAGCGGCACAAAGACCGTATTAAGAAGTTTTTAGAAAGATCGGGATTGAAGAAATGAAACCCAAACCACAGCAGCAAGTACTAGCACCGTTGGTAGCAAAAGCACAGGAAGATCCATTTTTTCTCGGGTGGGCAATAAATCGCTACGCACATTCATACACTATGAAGAGGAATGATATTGCAGCATTTTTACAATGCGATGAAAATTCATTGGATCGATTATCGCTTTGCAGACTACCAGAAAGTACGTCTCCACAGTTTGAGAAGCAAATTCAACAAATTTCTAATTATATAGGGTGCGATAGTAATCGTCTTATAGCTATAATTCGTGAAATATTTGCAGTGTATAAATTTAAAGAAGCAAGTTTTTATGAAAATGAAGGTTTCTTAATGGCAGCCCGTGATCGCAATAAAGAAGACAATAATAATGACGAACAAGATCCAAAATAATTATGTGCAGCTCGCGAATACATTTTGGTGGAACACAGATCAACAAAGGACGTTCCCTCGTAATATTGAGCAAGCAATCTTGAGAAATTTCCCGGTCGCTATTATACATCTACCCAAGTTAGGGCTAACATCAATAAAAAAATGGTTAGAAACCAGGGATCTGGAAATGCCATTTGCTGGAAAAGAACGCCATATTCGTGCATGTCTGCTCGCGCGATGTGGTCATGGACTCATATTTCTTGATGGCACTGATCCTGATGACGAAAGACGATTCTCGCTAGCACATGAAATTGCCCACTATATATTAGACTATCATATTAAAAGGCAGGCAATCATAAGGCTTTTTGGAAATAAAATTATCGATGTTCTGGATGGTAAGAGGGAAGCAACGATAGAAGAACGTCTGAATGGCATATTGTCGGGAATAACTGTTGGGCCATTCATGCATTTGATGGATCGCGATAAACAAGGTTATGTGAATAACCAATACATTCTAAACATTGAAGACGGTGCAGAGCGATTCGCTTTAGAGCTAACGGCACCAAAGAAGGCGTTAGAACATTACCTCGATCAACATTTTCCAGGGTGGTTCAAACAACACAATAACGCCAATCATTCTGAACTTGCAGCGGGCATTTTCGGTATACCTCAGCGCATATTAGTAGAATACATTTCATATCTTGCTAATTTAAAGCGTCCACCTCAATCCTTTAAAGATTGGCTTGGTTGGCCGCAATCTAAATATTAATTTTATTAATATAAGTTTGTCGAACTTTTTGTAGCTTCATCGGAATATAGGGTAGGTAAAGATTTTTCAGGAGGCTTTAAATGGATGAGACAGGTGTAATTGAAGATGCCGTGAATGACGATGGCATAATAACTTCGCCGGTAAATAAAACTTTAGGTGCTGGCGATTATGAGTTGGCCACTGGTGAACGGCTAAGTACAACTCTCGATCTTAATACATGGCATCCCGGTGTTGACTTAGGGGAAATGTACTCCCGGATAGAGCAAGAAGTTGCAGAAGCTATTCACAAAGAAAATATGTACCAGAAAGAAATTAGGGAGAAAATTTTCCCATACCTGAGAACAAGAGAGGGTGCTCCTGCAGGGGCTGGTGTATATAAAACTGATGTCTCTAACTTAATAAAGATCCACAACCAGATTCTTTTCAATGGTGGTGTGGAGGCATGCGACGGAACTGTAGCAAGTCATGATACGCTACCGATAACAATTACGCAAATTGGTGTTTGTCTTGTTTCATACCGTGGCGATCAAGGTTCATGGGTGCATAGAGTTTTTCGCCGTGACCTCCGTAACGAAACGACACGCAGTCCAATTGATGAAACCATGGAAATACTGGAGAGGCGAAGTAGTCGTACGGCGGTTGGCATTGACTCCCCACATGACCAAATCTCTACATTGGCACGGCGGGGTATCATGGCATATGCGGAACGTGCCGTGCTTCTTGAAAAATCCAATGCCATATGGCGCATGGGCCATGGCAGTCCTGCGCCATACGAGCTGCTGACTGGTTCTGGAATGCCGGAGTTACTCCGTTCTGGAATGGTACTAATGCGCAAACTCATTGAGGAGCATAAACGTTTTATTTTTATTCCATCAGCACCCAAAGCCCGCGAACTTCTCACTATTGGAAGTGCACTTCTGCCTCTCGAATATGCCATAGTGGAAACTCTTCAAAAACGTATAGACATAGTTGCATCTGGGCATTATCGTGGCGAGTGGGCAAGCGAGTTGCCTAGCGTAAAAGCTTTTGCTAAAGAATGCGGACCACAAGTTGTGATTGGTTTGTTTCGGGCGTCAGACTTGGCACCCGCGCAAATGTTTTATGCACATAAAGATTTTTTTCATGAAGCGGCAATTATTGCTATGGCTGATAGTATTCTGCAGGAACACCGCGGGTTCCCAATGCTCATTGATCTTGCAGACCAATTGTGTTCAGCCACTTTTGGCACTGATGTATTTTCTGCTTCTACTCAGCTTGCTTATGCATCTGCTGGTGCACCATACCGTTATATGACAGAAAGATCGACGCGCCGTTAACATAGAAATTAGAGGGGTGAAACATATGAATAAAAAAAATACACAATCGGATGATAGTAATATTTTAGCAACACCTGAAGAAGCTTTCCGAGCTATAGAGGAAGATAGCACCAAAGCTGGTGGCCAATTTATACCACCTAAAGAATATAATGGTAGCGTTGGCAGAACAATGTTTGATACGCCGTCGAGCAAAGATGGCACAATAACAATACTGATGCCTGATGTGAACATCGACAAGCTGCCCAATCAGGCACTTGTCCGTATAAAAAGCATTAAAGACGGAAGAACTTACCTTGGCGCAATTGTTGAAGGCCCTTTTGCTGAACCTGATGGCTTACGTGCCGATGCAACACCATTAGTAGTTACATCAGTTAGTGGCGGTATGCTGACACCTAAGTTTCACGGACGAGCTCAGGCTGAAATCCTTAGTGAGGAATTAGAAGGTGGAATTACAATAACACCTAGACTTAGACCCAAACCAAACAGTGCGGTGTTTCCTTTATCTGCTGATGAGACGGCAAAAGTATTATGCACATCAGGAGATATCAGACTAGGTCTGGCTAATGGGTTTGAGGATCTAGCCGTGTCAATCCCCAATGACAAGAAAGTACTGCCACGTCATGTTGGAATATTGGGTACAACTGGTGGTGGTAAATCGACAACGGTTTCCGGGCTTATCGCCAAGGCCCAAGCAGAAGGCATTGCTGTGATAATAATTGATACGGAGGGTGAATATTGTGCGATCAATGAACCGACACATGATCCGAGAATGCTCAAAGAGTTAGAACAGCGCGGTCTAGCACCTACCGGCGTACCTAATACACACATTTATCATTTGGTGGGACGTGACACAAACAACCCAGCGCATCCTTCAAAAAAGCAGTTTTCACTACGTTTTAACTCACTATCTCAATATGCTATAAGTGAAATCCTCAATTTTAATACTGCACAAGAAGAACGGTTCCTTAAAGCATATGATAT
>JBAZHB010000110.1:0-4506 GCA_041652535.1 Candidatus Babeliales bacterium | reverse complement strand
CTGTGCCGATTATCCACTTAACGTTTGACTGCGAATGCTGCTCGCTTGTTTCCTTTTTGGACTCTGCCCTGTCATGGTTGCAAATGTAATCGTCCACTCGTTGTTCAAGCTTGCCCACTGTTACTTCAAGTTTACCTAAAGTTTCAGCCTGTTTCTGTTGGTTTTCACTGATTAAAACCAAGATTTCCTTGGTTGAGCCTTTTTTGGCTAATTTGTCTGGAATCTTCACGTTTTGACTGCTTTTTTCAGGTTTTTGCGGTGCTTTTTGCATTTTTATCAACCTTTTTCGGGTAATTGCCATCTTTTTTGCATTGTGCAATAGCTTTTTCCTGCATTGCAAAGATGGTTTTAATGATGGAATTCTTGCTTGTTATCTTGATTTCAGGGTCAAGCTCAATTAATTTGCGAATCGAGTTGCCCATTTCGTGGCATGGCCAGAACCCACACATTTCTGCCGTATATAGCATTCCGAGGTCGGGCTTTTCCATGACTTGCTTGCGGGTGAACGCGTACCAGAAATGGTGGCGGTTGGTTTTGCTGTGTTTGCCACAGACTTCGCAAACGCCTGTTCTCGGCGGGTACGGCAACTTAAGCCGAGTTCCGTGATAGTTGAGTGTGTAAAACGTTTTGCGCGACTCAAGCCAGTTGCGAATCGCTTTAAGCGGATTCTGAATCATTTAACCGATCTCCCATCAAACACTACTACTACACTTGCAAATGGCGCTGAATTTTTACTATCACCAAATCTTAGTCGTCCCTTAATGAACCTGATTTCTTTAGCATATGGTAGACAATAATCTTGGAACCAACGTGTATCTGTTCGTGAAGCAACCAAGAAAACGCAAAGTTTACCCTTTAATGATTCCTCATAACCTTTTTTTATCCACTCAGCTACATTCTTGTATGGTGGATTAATGAAGTTTTGTTCTTTCCAATCAACTGTTAAGCCATCAAACTTTGCCGTGTGACAAATAAGTTGAGGTGGTAGATGATTACTGCAAGACTTGTATTTTGGTTGTCGCAAAGAGCATTTGTCACATAATGTTGGGCATGGGTCAAAATTGAAATCAAATTCATTATTTAACGCATTGTAAATCGATGATGGTGTACGCCAATCTTGACTGTTACTACTAAATAATGACTTAAAACTTCGAACCATCTTTAACAAATTTTCAATCATTCGTTTTTCCCTCGCTTATTAGTCGTTGAAGCGCCAGTGCACCCTTCACGCGGGTTTGCCCATCCACGTCCACCACTGTTAAATCGGCAAGCAACGTTGAACCTGTATGCGTCAACTTGCCAAGCGTTGAATCCTTTGTTTTGCTCCACTTGCGTTTGTGTACGGCATTGTAGATTCGATGCTTCTGTTTTTGGCATTCTTTACTGCATCGTTTCTTGTTTTTAGCGTACTTGCTTTCTGGAAACACGTTGCCGCAAATGTCACACTTTTTCATTGCAGTCCCTTCGTCGCTTGATTTGTCAACTTGGTTGCGGCATCTTTCGTTGCGCCATGCGTCTGCATCTTGTCATCAGGATAAAAACGGTGTCCGTTGCTGCAAACGAACACGAACCGTTTTACAGGTTGAGATTCAAAGATGCCCTGCCTCGGCACCTCATGGCTTTCAACATCCACCGTGAAGTCTTTGCATCCGCACTCTACACAGGTAAACGGCTTGCTGCTCCAAAGTTGCAGACGATTGTATAGTCCCATGGCAAAGTCTTCCTCGAAAATGTAGTTGTCCACGATTTTGCCGTTGCACTTCAAAATGGCTTGCCGAGTAATGCAGTATTCACAGAACTTTTTGTCTTCAGGCGTCTTCTGTAAACGCAGCATTCGCGGGCACTTGAGGCACTCGTCGCTTTTTATTTTAGTTGTCATCTTTTAATACTCCCAAACATTTCAAGTAAGAAACCAAGTAGTCAGCGCGTAGGCAGTTGCCAGTAACGGGTGTGCAGAGCAGGTCAACCCTGTCCGCGTACTGGGAACATGTTTTGTCGCATTTGACTGAAAAAGACAAAATAAACTTGGACGGGTTACTCGCGCAGCCTTTACAGTTGCGGACAGACACCGCCTTGATGCACCGTTCGCACTTATCCATTTTAGAGACGCTCCACCGTAAACTTGCGGTTGCCCTCTTTTTCGAGAACGTATGTGAGTCGGGCACAGCAATCGGTTAAATTGTCGCTTGAATTGATGCTTGCTTCAAATCGCACGGTTTTGCCGCTGACTTTACGCTGCAAAAAGTACAGTTCATTAAGCAGTTTCTTGGTGAACGGCGAATTGCGGGGTATATGGAATTTGGATGGTTCAGTGTTGATTCTTGCGATTAGGCGTTCGTAGGCTTCAGTGTTAAGTTTCTGCGTGTCAGTAAGCATGTACGCGGATATACCCTTGTCTTGAAGCGCCTGCACGGTGCTTGCACTTTGGTATTGGTCAAGAACAATGTGGCTTAGATAGTAGTTGCTGTTTAACTGTTCAATGTATCTTTGTACAAGCTTCAAATCAATCGGATGTTCCTTGTCAAACGCCTGCCACTCCTTGATTAAATCCAACTTGAGAATGTTGTCATCGTCAAGGTGCCCCATTACTAAACCGTAAGCGTCGCCTGTAAGTGACGGGTCAAGCGACAACGCCCTTGGGGTGTCCTTGTCTACGCCAAGCGGGTCAACACCCATTTCGTTGACTACGCACGCCTCGATTTTCTCACGGCTCAAAGCGGGACTTATAGTATCTACGAAAAGTGCACCGAATTCTTGATCGAACCTTTCTGGATTCTTAAGATAATCTATGCGTAAATCGTTGCTTGAACAAATTTGACAAGTTGCCATGCATACTTGCTTTTGTTCGGGCGTGATGTGTTCATCTGATAGTGTATTATGTGTAGCGCATGTTTTGCAGTCAAATGCATTTTTTGGATTAAGTTTCCACGTTGGAAGCTGAAAAACACATCGCCAGGGTTGACTGCCAGCTTCTTGGGTTTTCTCAATGGTGATTTCGTGGTTGCCACTGCGGAAGTTTTCATAAAATATCCCTGATCTTCCAGCGGGACTTGAAATAAGGATGCTTTTGCTATCCGCTGACTGGTTTTCATGCTTCAAAACTTTCAGGTTAGGCATCACTGCGTAGTAAATTTCGTCGCCACTTAAGTTCCCACGGTTATCGATCCAAAATGCTATTTCATCGAATATTACGACAGCGGATGACTGACCGCGAACGCCACGAGCAGATGAATTGTAAACTTGAATAACCAAATTTTTAGCGAGTTCAATAGATTCATTGGTTGTGTTTTTTACTTTATCATTCAAATAACTGCTTGTGGAAACGAACGATTTTAAATAATCGAATCCAATTTGTGTAGCTTGTTCACGATTAGCGGCAAGCAGTTGATACATGATTTTCTTTTTACTTGGCAACCCGTAATATTCATTGGGATCATCAATTAGCACCAGTGTTTTGTATGCTTCAAAAAGCAAAATGACTGCACTGGCCAACGATTTAAAGCCTTTACGTCCACACGCAAGCAAAAGTTCTCGATAGTGCTTATTCGGATCATAAAAAGTTTCTAAAACATACTCTTGAGTGGGTGAAAAACGTGCAAACGGAAGTTTAAGATGTATATAACTGAACATACATGGGTTGTACGCAGCTAAATCTATGAGATCATATTTAGATACTATTTTATCCTTATTTAGTTGGCGAATTTCCGCCATAGTATGAAATCGGGCTATATCATTATTTTTCATTACGTTCATTCATCCGTATTGTTTGTTTCCACAAATTGTTTTTAGACATATATTCAAAATAGCAATCATAACTGCAAAATTTGATTTGAATACTTTTTTTATGTCGAAAAATCCTTTTGCAATTAGGGCATTCAGTGTTTGTATATCCAAGAGAATGCTTTCTTAGATTCGTTTTATTATGAATTTGAGAATGTTCTGATTTAGTAGTTAATTCAAGATTTTCAATACGGTTATCGCATTTATCTCCGTTTATATGATGTACAACTTCATCATCTGTTAGTTTACGTTTGAGAAAGTTTTCCATCACAATGCGATGTTCAAATTCGTAACCATTTTCAGTCCAAACTTTTACATATCCCGCTGAAGTAACAAATCTCCCACCACCCCAATTATGATGGTCTTCGCCCTTTGGTTTTTGAATAGCACGCATTTTTGCTATACTTTCAGGTGAATGATGTTTGCCTTCACGTTTTTTGTAATTACACTCCAATGAACAATAATGGTTAACGCTATCTTTAATTTGGAATTTTGTTCGTTGAAATATTTTGCCACATTTAGCACATGTAACTGTAACTAAAGCGTTTTCTGTTCTGCCATTATTATAACATTGCAATGAGCAGTAGTTATATTTGCTTCGTTTAGCATTTTTCACTAAACGTTCAAATGTTTTTCCACAGTTTTTGCATACGTAAGTTTTTGTAGTCAATTTTCATCATCCTTCTGATAAATTGAACATATTCTTCCACGGTGATGCTGACTGAC
>JBAZHB010000109.1:0-4536 GCA_041652535.1 Candidatus Babeliales bacterium | reverse complement strand
TTTAAAAAGAATATCAAGATGCTCAGGTCGGGTTGGTCCTGTATTTATAGCGACAATATTTAATTTTTTTCGTGCCTCAGGGTTTTGCATAACACTGCGTAAAAAACTGCGACCAATTCTGCCAAATCCATTGATTGCAACGGTAATTGCCATGGTAAACCTCACGTTATAAGCGGTAATCTCTTAACAAATCGATTAATGGCTGAACGCCATCCTTTGAACCGGTGTGAATAAAAACGCTCGGTTGATATGCAATGACTTCATGCGCGAGGCGAGCTTTTTCTTCTTCGTCGAGTAAATCAATTTTATTAAAAACGTAAACGATTGGTTGCGCAACTTCCAACTCTTCAAGCGTTTTTTGAACAACGTCGATATGATTTTGCCACGCAGGATTACTGATATCAACAATATGAAGAAGTACTTTGGCGTAATGCAACTCATCCAAGGTTGATTTGAATGCTGCAATCAAGCTATGCGGAAGCTGGCTGATAAAGCCGACCGTGTCAGAAATAAGCGCTTTTTTTACGCCATCAATAAAAAGTTCGCGTGTAGTTGTATCAAGCGTTGCAAAAAGCTTGTTTTCAGCAAGAACGCCACCTTTTGCAATACGATTGAGTAGGCTTGATTTGCCTGCATTGGTGTATCCAATGATACAAATGAGCGGGACATTGCTGCTAATACGACGCTTACGTTGAATATCGCGTGAACGCTCAAGCGTTTCAAGCCGCTTGTGGGCTTGACGTAATTTATCAGCAAATTGACGACGCATTTCTTCTTTGGCTGTTTCGCCAGGACCGCGCGTACCAATAATGCCTGCTTGCTGCGAAAGTTCGCGTCCACGGCCAATCATACGTGTTTTAAGATATTCGATTTCTGCCATTTCGACCTGAATTTTGCCTTCAGCGCTATGGGCAGAATTTTTGAATATTTCCAGAATTAATTTTTCGCGATCGAAGATGGCGCATCCAAGCGCGCGTTCAAGATTACGTTCTTGGAGCGTGCTCAAAAGTTCGGAACAAGCCACCATTTCAATGCCATGATCAGTACAAACTTTTTTGAGCTCTTCAAGCTTACCCGAAGTCAAAAACATATTATTGTCGACCGCTCGAACTTTCATAAAATATGTCTCGTCATAAGGCAGCTCAAGCGTATGAACAAGACTCAAAAACTCGTCATAATAATACTGCGGATCATCAATGGGGTTAGAGGGTGTATATACGCCAAGCAAAAGCGTTTTGAGGTGATCCTGATGATGGGTATGCTGGGGAACCATGTATTCAATCCCTAGTTAGCTAAAAAACATTTTTTCAAGCCTACCGGGGATTGGCTAAAAAGGGAAGGTGTACCTATTTTTTGCGATACTCAACAATATAACGGGATGCTTGGCCGCCTTCATAAAAGTATCCGACATCAACAAAGCCAGCTTTTTTGATAGCGTGATAACCGCGTTTATTCCAAAGCCTTACGTGCGCGATAAAACCTTTTTCATGTGGTTTGAGACGAAAGTAAATATTGGCGATAAGTTTAAGTGCCTCCTGAGCGCGTCCACCGCCCCAATACGCCTCATTGATCCACCAGCCAAATTGACCAGGATCTTCGTCATTTTTCTCACGAATTTCAATTTCACCAATGAGCTTGTTGTCTTTGTTGTCAAAAATGCAGTACAAAAGAATTTTGCCTTTTTGCGCTTTATCGAGTTGATCTTGTAGATATTTAAGCGTGTAATCCAGTGTTATAAATTCGGGAAATTCAAGATTTTGTCGAACCATAGTTGAGAATGCATTGTGATAATCAATGAAATAATCTTTTTTAAGCGTTCGGAGTGTGATGATTTTTCCTTTAATTTCTTCAGGCGGTCTGGTAAGAATGCTTTCACACGGTTTGCTAACAAACCAATAATATGATCCAGCACTTGCGGCTAAAATTATTGTTGTGCCAATGATAAATAGACTACGACGTGTGCGCAACGCATTCCACGCGGTGGCAATGATATGTTTCATAGAAAATCCTTTATCTGATACCCCTCCCACTCTGACCACGCATGTTGGGTTACATGGTGTTCATATGTTTACTGTACCGGAGAAAGAGAAGCGTAATCAACTAATAAAGATTTTCAATAGGAGTATGTAGGGTATGGCGTTGAGACGATAAAATTTTTTCTGGTAAGTATTGCTGTTCGTGATCGTGCCGTATTGCGTCATACCGACTCAATCGATGATTTCATTACTGTACTGAGAATTTTCGCTTGGCTTCTTTACAAGCAAGCGGCAGGCAGTATAACATTAGGAAAAATCGTTTTCAAAGGCCGCCTGCTCCCATCATTTTAAGCAGCTTACGGGTATCAAGGGGTAGGTTGTTTACCACTAAAGGGGAGAGAATGGAACGGCAGCAGAGCCAAAAGGACAAAAGCCTCGCGTGGTTTAAGCTTGCTGACCTTATTGCGCGTGGCGAACGCGAAAAAGCGCTCAGTGTCTTTCGACTTCTTGCACATTCATTGCCCGATCGAGCATACGCCTTGCAGCTTGAAGGTGACATTTTATGGTTTTTGGAGGATAAAAATTCGACCGAAAAATACAAGCAAGCTGCATTTCTGTATCAAAGCGAAAAACGTTGGGTTGATGCTATTGCTGTTTATGAACATCTTTTGACACAAGAACCAGATTCATATGATATTTTATCAGCACTGCTTATTTTTTACGCCATGATCGATTGGCAAGAAAAATTTCATGAACGTTATCATCAGCTTGTGGTGCTTTTCAATAATCGCACTATTGATGAATTTCAGCTGGAAAAAGCAGTTAAAGATGTAGTAGACATTGTTGCTGAAGCTGAACAAGAACATAAAAGCGCCTGGTTTTGGCAATGGTTTGATGAGATGCTTGCTGATGCGCCAGAAGTATTGGCAACTCGGCTTAGTGCGCTGAAACGGGCGTAGCCTAAAGCACTATTTTGCCAACAAACCCGCGTGTTTTAAGGTTTGTCAGAATATCAAGCGAATATCCAACTTTCTGCGTTGTTGCCAGCAATAATTCGTGGTTATTTTCTTTAAATGCCAGTTGCAGCGACAGCGCACCTTTGGGTAAAAGATTTTTTAGTTCTTGCAACGTTGATTCTTGAATATCATCAGGAAGGGTAACGGTAAGCGCGGTTGCTAATGATGGATCATCAAAAACGGTTGCTGCTGGTATCAGATCATTTGCTTTTATTTTGCACGTTGATTGCGACGTTATATCAAGTGTTCCCTTGATGATAAAAACATTGTGTTGTTCAAGAAGTGTCTCAACTTTACTAAAGAGGCGTGGGAAGATAATAATTTCAGCACTTCCGGTTAGATCTTCACATTGCGCAAAGGCCATGCGATCACCTTTTTTGGTGGTGATAGTTTTACTGGTTTGTATGAGGCCGCAACATGTTACGGTTGGTTCTTTAAGTGATGAAACATTTTTGATCAAGTTTAATGCCTGCACAATCGGCGTATAATCAATAAATTGTACCGCAGGATAAGCCTTAAGTGGGTGCGAACTCAGATAGAAGCCCGCTACTTCACGCTCTTTTTCAAGTTTTTCTTTGTCAGACCATTCTGCACGCGGTGCAAAAATATAGTCAGCCGCTATTGAATCAGTTGATGGGCCTTCAGCTGCTATTGCTCCAAAAAGCCCCATTTGGCCTGTTTTTTTGGTTTCTTTCGCATCACGAGCGCGTTCAATGATGGTATCCAGTTCGGCAATTTTTTGTGCACGATTACCGGGTAAGCAATCCATTGCGCCTGCATAAATTAAACTTTCAATGACACGTTTATTGGCGGTACGCAAATCAATGCGTTTACAAAATTCAAAAAGTGTTTCAAATGGTTTGCGCGCGCGTTCTTCTAAAATATTTTGTAACGCAGCAAGGCCGACATTTTTTATGCCTTTTAACCCGAATACAATTCCATCGGTGTGTGCCGTAAATTCAATATCAGAGATATTGATATGTGGTGGGATGGTGGCAATGCCCATATCGTGAATTTCTTGCAAGTATTTAGTCAAATTATCGGGGTTATCAGTTTCAAAGGTGATGAGAGCTGCCATGAATTCTCGAGGATAATTGGCCTTAAGATACGCAGTGTGATAAGCGATGAGGGCATACGCCGCAGAATGTGATTTGTTAAAGCCATAACCGGCAAAGTAGGCCATAAGATCAAAAAGTTCAGCAGCCTTGTTGACGACAAAGCCATTTTTGGTGGCGCCTTCAACAAAAAGAGCTTTTTGTGCCTCCATAACTTCAACTTTTTTCTTACCCATTGCGCGACGTAAAATATCGGCGCCGCCAAGCGTATAACCGGCGATGACACAGGCGATTTTCATAACCTGTTCCTGGTACACGATAACGCCATAGGTTTCTGCTAAAACGCTTTCAAGCTCAGGGAACATGTAAACAACCTGTTTTTTCCCGTGGCGACGATCGATATAGTCATCGACCATGCCTGAACCGAGTGGGCCCGGACGATAGAGCGCGTTGACGGCAATAAGATCTTCAATGCGGTCGGGTTGAAGC
>JBAZHB010000108.1:0-4553 GCA_041652535.1 Candidatus Babeliales bacterium | reverse complement strand
GGATTTTCACTGAGGCATGCAATTTTTTATGCCTTTTTTGGCCGCTGGGTTACCAATAAGCCACGTACTATACGTGATACATTTTATTATCCATCGCGCGGTTCAGGAACTTTATGGGAAAAAGCGTCGCTTGAACTTGAGAATTGTCACAAAGCGCGGTTGCTTTTACGTACTGAAGTTGTATCTATCGAACATAAGAATAATGAGATTATTGCGGTGTGGGCGCGTATTGCTACCCCGACAAAGGGCGTTGCTTCAACACTGAAGCATCACAGTGTTGATTATCTTCTCTCCTCTATGCCGTTGCGGCAGTTTGTGCTTGCTATGGATCCTTTGCCGCCTGAATCAGTTGTCAAAGCTGCTCAAATGTTACGTTATCGAGGCCTTATTATTATTAATGTTATTGTTAACAAAATTTCTTTGTGCCCTGATCATTGGCTCTATGTTCATGATAAAGATGTTGCCATGGTGCGTTTGGACAATATGAATAATTTTTCGATTCATTTAGTTGATGATGCTACGTCACATACCACGTTATGCCTTGAATATTTTGCATGGCATGATGATCAGATATGGATGCAGCCTGATCAGGAATTAATCAAACGTGGCGCCGAAGAACTTGAAAAAATAGGCATTGCGCGAGCGGCCGATGTTCTAGATGGTATGGTGGTACGTGTCCCAGAAGCTTATCCGGTTTACGATGAAGGGTATGCATCACATGTTGCAACCGTGCGTTCATACCTTGCTCAATTTCATAATTTGCATTTGATAGGACGTAATGCCCTGCATCAATACAATAATATGGATACTGCTATGTTGACAGCATTTGATGCGGTTGAAAAAGTTTTTGCGGCAGAGCGATATCACACATCAGTATCTGTTTCATCATCACCACAATAATAACGGTTAGACCTATGTGCGGATTTGCAGGATTTTATAATCTTGGGCGTAATAATGGGTGGGTTGATCAGACATTACTAGAACGCATGCAACAACGGTTAGTGCACCGTGGCCCTGATGCTGGGGCAACATGGATATCAGCAGAGCAGGGTCTTGGCCTTGCTGCGCGTCGATTGAAAATAATCGATCTTTCAGATGCGGGTAATCAGCCTTTTTATCACCCAGGCCATAATATTGTGTTGTGTTATAACGGCGAAATCTATAACTATCGTTCATTGCGCTCTCAACTTGAATTACGTGGGTATCAATTTGCATCGACCTCTGATACTGAAGTAATTGTTAATGCCTATCATGCATGGGGGATAGCGTGTCTTGATCGTTTTGAAGGTATGTTTGCGCTTGCTCTTTTTGATATGGCACATAAAAAAGGTTACCTCGTGCGTGACCGCATGGGCGTTAAACCGCTCTATTTTTCGCTGTGCAATGGCATGCTCAGCTTTGCATCTGAAATAAAAGCTCTCTGGGAATTGCCGTGGCTTGAAAGAAAAATAAATAATCTTGCATGGTACCACTATCTTACCTTTATGGTTGCGCCATCGCCATGGACAATTTTTGAAGGAGTCTACAAGCTGCCTGCAGGCTTTTACCTTGAAATTGATGAGCAGCGACGTGTATCGTTTCACGAATGGTACAACCCTATTAAGCTGTTGAGCGCATCAGAAAAAAAAGAATGCGCATCAGAATCATATTGCATACAGCGTATTAAACAGATGCTTCTTGATTCTGTTGCTAAGCGTATGGTTGCTGATGTTCCTGTTGCGGCATATTTGTCAGGAGGTCTTGATTCCAGTTTAATTGTTGCTCTTATGTCGCGTGTGTCATCAAAAATATCAACCTTTACGGTTGCTTGTGCTGATAGTGATTATGATGAGCGTTCATGGGCTCGTCGCGTAGCTGCTTTGTATGGAACTGATCATCATGAGATAGTTGTTACTGAACAGGATGCCTTTGGTTATTATGAGCAGATGGTTCAGGCGCTTGATGAACCACTTGCAGATTGTGTGTGTATCCCCTTCTATTATGTTTCGCGTCTTGCTCATGAGCATGGTCTTAAGGTTGCCCAAGTTGGTGAGGGCGCTGATGAATTGTTTTTTGGTTACTCTACCTATATGCGCTATGCCCACTTGATGCAACGTTGGTATCGAGTTCTTCCGTTGGTTCCACGAATAGTACGAGGGGGTGTTGCGCGATCGCTTAATCACCTGATGCCAGGACGACCGCTACGCGCCGAATTTGCTCATAACTGGCAACTGGGTCGTATGCCATTTTGGAGCGGGGCACTTGCGTTTGGTGAGCAGCAGAAACGTGAGGTACAAAAAATTATTGCTCGTCAATGTGCTCATGATACGGTGGTTGAGCAGATATATCCTGGTATGCAACAAGGGTTTGATAGTTATGACATTGTTGATTATCACCATTTACGCCTTATGCAGATGGATCCTGAAGCTGATATAGGCAAACAAATGCTGTATCTGGAACTTAAGCAACGGCTTCCAGAGTTATTGTTAATGCGTGCAGATAAAATGTCGATGGCAACAAGTGTTGAAGCACGTGAGCCATTTCTTGATCATTTTCTGGTTGAGTTCATGTTAAATGTTCCGTGGGATATGCGTTGTCGTAAAGGGCAGACAAAATATCTTCTCAAAAAAGTTGCAGAAGAATTCCTTCCTCAAGAAATTGTGTATCGGCCAAAAGTTGGTTTTGCAGCACCAACGTATCGTTGGATCGAGCGGGGCAATTATTTTAGAACGTATTTTCAACAGCTTGCTCATACCAGTATGATGCAGGAACGTAGTTGGTGTGGTGCCATAACTGCCAACGATAATAAAAATGTTATGCATCGGGCGGTACAAAATTGGACGTTACAGCAGATGTGGTCATTTATGCAAACAATGGCAAAGTAATGATTTTTAAAAAATATCTGTTCTGTTTTTTTTCGTTAAGCGTTTTTGTAATGTGTTCATGGTTCTTATATAACCGTATTACGTCCACAGAACCTCATTGTGACATTGATTCAAAAGCGTATCTTGAACGCGGATTATTATGTGCAACAACCGGACGCTTTGTTACGGCAACAAGTCCTGAACAACCGTATTATGCTCTTGGTTATGCGGCTATTATCGGTATGCTTTATAAAATATTGTGGCCATCAGTAAGCATTATTATTCTTTTCCAATTGTTGCTTGCGTTGCTCTCATGTGTTCTTATGATGCGTTGCGCGCGATTACTTTTTGGCGTTTGCGCACGATGGTTAGTTCCATTATTTTTCGCAACCAGTATCGGATATCTTGTATTTGTTCAATTTGTTTTAACTGAAATAGCGTTAGCATTTTTCTTGCTGCTTTCTTTCGAGCGATTGTTGTCGTGGATATTAAACTCACGTAAATTCAATCTTGCAACAGCAGCACTTGCGCTTGGTACTTCAATCATTATCAAACCGGCAGCATTATATTTTAGCATGTTGCTCATTCCTCTTATCGCATGGGTTACTGGCACATTATGGCAACGAATGAGCCGTGTGATACTTTTTGCTCTATGTTTTTATCTTCCGGTTATTGGGTACATGACATACAACTATTATGCATTTGGCAATTTTCGAGTAAGCACACTTGATCGGGTTAATCTCTATTATTGGTTTTTCCCCAATGTATTAGCGCACCTGCATCATACGACATCAGCTTTTGAACGAAATGAACTTCTTGCGCAGTCACAGGGCGCACATAATTTTGCAGCGGTCGAAAACTTTTTTTGGCAAAGTTTACGTGATAATCCAGGAGCCTTTGTTTATATCTGGTGTAAAAATGTTTTCAAAACATTTGTTGGCCTTTATACGACCAATCTTAAGGTGCTTGTTGCACCTTCGGTGTATGATGGTGGCGTTTCTTTTTTTTCCACATCAGGAAATCTGATAACACGCATTACCACGTATCTTGCGGCCGGAGCGCGTAAGCCGTGGGTTGTTGCTGTTGGCATTTTTGAATCACTGTGGTCTATTGTGCGGTATTTTTTGGTCATAATAGCGCTTTGCACGCTGGCGCGCCGTAAAGAGTTTCTATTGGTAGCATTATGCAGTGCGTATATTTTTTATTTTTCGTTTATTACCGGGCATGATGGCTGTGCTCGTTTCCGTATGATGTTTGAATTTTTGCTCATTATTCTTGCTGCTGGTGGGGCGAGTGTTATGAGAAAGAATTTTATGCAACGAAAGGTGATGGTATGAAGGATACATATTGCGTAATTCTTGCGGGCGGTGCGGGTGAGCGTTTGTGGCCACTCAGCTCATATGTACGCCCCAAACAACTTATTCCTTTTATTAATGGAATTTCACTTCTTGAACAGACCGTGCAACGTGTTCAAGCAATAGCGAAAAATAAAAATCATCTTATCGTTATGACAAATGCCGATCTTCAAGATCCGGTAAAAAAATTGGTAGGCAAGCAAACAACAGTGCTTACCGAACCAATGGGGCGTAATACTGGCCCTGCTATTTTGCTCAGTTGCCTTGAAATTTATAGTAAAAATGAAGACGCTGTTATTGTTATTGTTCCTTCAGATCATTTCATTCCAGAGACTGAAAAAGTAACATCATTACT
>JBAZHB010000107.1:0-4643 GCA_041652535.1 Candidatus Babeliales bacterium | reverse complement strand
TAGGTTGAGTTTGGTTGATTTAGTTAACGTCTTTGGCATTTGGTTTCACTTGCTGTTACTACTATCATGGTTATTAAAGGTATTTAAACACCGTTGTTTAATAATTAAAGGCTTTTAGTGTAAAATTGGCGTGGAAACTTTATTAATAATAACAATAAAAAAGAGAACATTTCCCCAAAAATGGGAAAGGGTTTAGCCTTTGATTTTTATGATGTTGCTGATTGGCACACCTTTGATTGACAGTATTTCACCCGTGGATTCTGTAACGTAGACTGCGAAAAACACTGTTTCATAGTCGCTTGATCCGTTAGCTCCTTCAGCGTAAACCGCAAACGTGTACAAACCCGTGGTTGAGATAGTGAAGGTTCCACTTGTGCCTGTTTGATTATCGCCAATTGCGACACCAGTTAAGTAGTTGTAAACGTTTACTTGACGTGTTATATCCGTGTCGTTGCTTGTGCTCGTGTCTACTTGCCAAGGCACTGTGCTATTGTAAGCGGTTACTTCAGGGTAAGTAACGGTTACTATCGTAGTGTAAGTGATTATGATTTCAACCGTGAAGATTACTGTCGTGTAGTCAGACGCGCCGTTGTCGCCTTCCGCGTAAACCGCCGCCGTGTACGTGCCGTTGACTAAGCCTGTGAATGTGCCAGTTGCGCTTGTAAAGTTTTCACCGTAAACCGCCACGCTCTCATTATACAACTGGATTTGCAAGGCGACGCCTGTATCGTTACTGCCAACAGTAGAAACCTCAAAGGCTACGCTGCTGCTATTGTATTGCTGCGCTAAAGGCGAAACCCAACTGGCAACAGCAACATAAGTGGGTGCTTCTGTAGTGTAATAAGCCGTCAAGGTGACATCATCAGTTATGGAAACTGAACGAGTCGCATTCGTTGAATCATCATCCCAATGGCTAAAATAATACAGGGTTTCCGTATAGTTTTCAGAAGGAACATACCATGCAGAATTAGAACCCATAAAGCCCGAAACAGATGTTATTGTTTCATTAAATGGAGTTGAATAATCATCTCCTATATATTGACAGTTATACTCGCTTGTTGTTGTAGCAGATGCTATTATGTTGGTCGTATCTGTTTTTTCGGCTATAAAATAGGTTCCAGCTTGTAATTCTACTGTGGGAAGCGATATATAATTATAGCCAGGGGTTACTGTTGTCGCATTACTTTGCGTCAATAAGGCATATGGATGCGGAAAATTATTAGGAAAACCAGTAACATTGCTTAGTGTGGCATTGTATATTGCAACTTTAGTGTTTCCAGACTCTACGAAATAACCATAAACTGCACTTATCGATGTTGTTTCGTCAAGTGTAAAGTTGCCATTAAAATACGTGTACACATTATGATGAGTCCCCGTTGTTAAAGAATGTGTTATTTCTCCAAATACGCTATAATGTGTTTCTTCGATTGCAGTAGCGTTAGCTATTACAGTTGCTTCGCCAGTAAATGTGTATTGCGTAGTTGGTGTTGCATAAGTTCCACTTCCAAATTGCATTGAAACTACAGTCAAAGGTGACGATTCTAAATCTATAGTGTAAGCATATGGCATATCAACGCCAATATTGGTTATCCAGTAATTCCATTCAGCCCAATCATTATCGTTTGTGCCCATATATTCATAAAGCCATATGCCAAAGCCATAAAGTTGACGATGCCCATAAGTGTCCATTAAGTAGCTTACTCGATTAAGTTGCCATGCAAGCGAATAATCATTTCCGTAAAAGTTCATGAAATACATTACTACAGGAGATGCGGATTGTTCTTTAATGCCTTCGTATTCATGCATTGCTTCTTGCCAGTAAGCTTCCCATTGGTCATCTTCAAGTGTTGATTTTGAAGAGTAAAACATTGAACCGATAAAATCAACAGTTACGTTTTGATAAATAGTTTGTGAATTGTCAAAGGGTAAAGCAGCACTCATAAGTTTGCCTTTAGCGTGAACCCATTCTGTCGCATTATTCCAATAATTAATGCTTTCAGTAACGTAGCCTTCAAAAAAGGGGCCTTCTATATCATCGAAATAACCGTCAAACCCTTTATCCAAACAACCTTCAATCATCGTTCGCAGGTTTTCATAATTGGAAGCGTTTATATCTGGTGCACCAGTGTAGCCGTATTGTGAATCATGGTCTTCAGCCCAAGCAAACACTGTTATATTATGTTCATGAGCATGTTCTATGAAATGCGTATAAGTTGCATCACTGCGGACATAAACTATACTTGTCGTGCTTCCATTTATGTAACCAACAAACAATACAGCATATTTAATATTATTCGATGCCAATGTATGAACAACCGCGTCACTTGATGACTCTGACGATAATACATTCTGATTCATTGTAACCCAACCTTGATCTTGAATCAGCATCCACCCGTCATAAGATGATGGGTTTATAGTTAAATTTTGCAGTCCTGTAGTTGCTGAATTACCTTGATTGTCAACACCCCACGCTTCCCACTGAACAGTATCGTTATAAGCTTCTAAACTGCTCATATTTACAAACATTGAAGCATAAACATCTGCGCCTGAAATGGATGCCGTAGTTTCGTTCGTCAATGTTCCCGTAACGTTATGTCCTAATGTCCAATTAGACATTGACGCTCCATTAGTAGTTGTGAATCTAACCGTGAAATTATGATTAGCGTTACTGTAACCATCACCTGTATCGTAGGCTGTAGCAGTTACTACAGATGGTTCTTGAGCTAAGTTAGAGTATTCACAATATGCGGCAGCTAATTTATCTGCACTTGTATCGTGGTCTGAAATATTGGATGGAAAACTGCCAGTATATACTTCAGACTTCAAAGTTATACTAACCGTTCCGCTCCAATCGTAGCCTATATCTAAAGTAGAATTTGACCAAAAAGCTATAAGATAATTTACATTGTTTAACGCAGGGCGAGTTGGAAAAGTAAAATTAACTCTATTGCCGCCTGTGACTGCGAATGTTTTTTCTTCTGTTTCAGCAACCAAACTGTGATCTGACTCTAAATATAAAGCCATTTTTGCCGTGTATGTTCCACTCGTTTGTATTTGAACGCTAAGAAGTCGAGCATAATCAGTTGATGTGGGTGATGTGACGGGAAAACCCGCAATAGTATTGGCTGTAAGTGTATATGGCCCAGCGCCACCAGTTGTTTTTCCAAAAGTACCAAAAGTCTCAGCTTGCACAGTTGGAATCTTTACTAAAACCACAAGTGAACTTAGCAGTAACGCCGTGACCAATAGCAGGCTAAACACTTGCTTCCTGTTGACTTTAAATTCCTGCAAACAAGAATATACAGGCTGCTTTTCTATTTTACTAAACAGTTGGTTTTTCATTATAGTTTACCTCTTCTAACTGTGCTCCATGTAGAACCCGTTTGGGTTAGCAAACTGGACTGTGGACGCATTCAGCATCACGCCCACACTGACAAGTTGATCGCCTGTGCCCGTTGGGTAAGTTTGCGTTAAAGCGCCTGCAGTGGCGTCTACCCAAATTAGTCCATCACTCCAACTCCAAGTGTCCAGTGTGAATACGCCCTCATTCATCAGCAGGCACTTTGCGCTTGATGCCGCGTTCATCACGGCTAAGTAAACGTAGCCGTAGCCGATTGTGCTGTTGGCGGAAGCATCTGTTAAACTGTAGCTGTCGATTGTGGATTGGTAAACTGTTTGCCCTGCCGTCAACGATTCAGCGGCGGTGCCCACGATTAAATGGCAAACCCTGCTGCCGTAGACGCCTTGAGAAGCGACCACGGATGCACCCGCCGACGCGTAATTGGTTAAGCTTTCGACTGCGGCGGTGCGATTCGTGGATGACCACGAGTTGATGATTCTATCATTAGAGTCTTGCACATTATAGTAGCCGCTTTGCACGTTGTCCACGGTAATTGTGTACGGGCTGCCCTGACTGTCGCTGCTGCTGATGAATTTGCGTTCCAAGCCATTTTTGGATTCAGTCACGGTTACAGATTCTGGAACGGTGAGGCTGTAATTGTGCAGCGCGTTCATCCACAAAGCGCCCGCTGTTAAGTTGCCGAGCACGTTTTCTTCGGTGCGCGTGATGTTTGTGCCGTAAAACCACAGTTGCCCGTTGGTGCTCATGTTCTGCACTGCGTAGTAGTTGGCTGATGCGCCCGTCAAATTGTATATGGCATAGTTTGCCATCGCGTTTGCGGCTGTGTAAAACACGGGATTCCATGACACTTGCAACGAAGCGTTCAGTTCTTGCAAGTCGCGTTCGAAGTTGCCTATTTTGTCTTGCCAAGTGTTAAGCACGACTTCCGCTTGCGATGGAGTAAGTACGCCCGTGTAAACGAGGCTTGCTACGCCGCCCATTACTGCGGATGCGGCAAGCATCAATACGATTAATTGTGTAAAACTAAGTTTTTTAAGCGATGAACTTTTGGGTGATTCAGCCATTCAAATCCCTGATGTATGATAGTAGTAGTGGTAACAGTATATAAATGCTGTTGTTTAATTATTTAAGGTAAAAAAAGTGGGGTCTGGAAGTTGTTAAGATTTAATTGTCGGCGCAAAAGTGTCGCTTGCTTTCTTTAAGCCCGCGTCAAACGTGAAGCCCATCATGAAGGCTATTGACAGTAATCCAGCGTTTACTCCAAACGAGGCAAACGCGATGG
>JBAZHB010000106.1:0-4681 GCA_041652535.1 Candidatus Babeliales bacterium | reverse complement strand
GTGTTGATGAAAATGAAGATTGTGAACAGTGTGACGGTACACCAAGTGCAAACGTAAAAGGATGTTGCTATCAGACTATGGATGACATGCCAGTTGAGTGCCCACGATTGACAAAATTGCTGATAGAGTACCACAAGATTCGAGCGAAAGAAGAATTGAAATTGGAAAGAGAATTAAGGATAGGACAACCAATCGCATCTACGGATATAAAAGGAATTGATAGAGGGCACAAGGTTGGAGGATTAACTGAAAGCCATTTGAATGAAGGATCATAACGCCACAAGGCGAAATATCAAATGCAAAATGACAACAGAACGACTAAGCTACGCTGCCGAAACGAAAGAATTGAAACTTGAAGAGTATCGATATTAAAAATTCTAAAATGAAACGGACTAACGATGAAGGCTCATTCGGTCAGCGTGAGCGCATGGTTAGGTTGCAACACCGTTTGATTAATGACCACTTCCAGAATTATAAGCCCTATGCGATACCCAAAGCCCAACTTGTGATCGCCGATATACCTTACAATGTGGGAAAGAACGCCTATGGTTCTAATCCATCATGGTATGTAGATGGCGATAACAAAAACGGCGAGTCTGAACTTGCGGGAAAAGAGTTCTTTGATACCGACAAGGATTTTAGAATATCAGAGTTCCTTCACTTTTGCTCAACGCTGTTAGTAAAAGAACCAAAGGAAACAGGGAAAGCACCATGCATGGTTGTATTCTGCGCTTTCGATCAACAGATGGAAATAATTGAAAAAGCAAAAGCATACGGATTGATGAATTATATACCTTTGACATTTCGGAAAAACTTTTCCGCGCAAGTTCTCAAAGCCAATATGCGGATAGTAGGCAACTGCGAATATGGATTGGTTCTCTATCGCGGCAAACTTCCGAAATTTAACAACGACGGCAAGATGGTATTTAATTGCATGGACGTTGAAAGGGACACGAAAAGCCCGAAGATACACCCAACACAGAAAAGCGTTCCACTTCTGGAAAGACTGATTAAAATATTCACAGACGAGGGCGAAGTTGTGATTGACCCAGTGGCAGGAAGCGGAGCAACAATTATTGCCGCGATGAACTGCAATCGCAGTGCCTACGGCTTTGAAATCAAGAAACCGTTTTTCAATCCGGCGAGCCGTTGGATAGAAGAGGAAAAGCAAGCAAAGGAAGAAATAAAGAGGTTAGGATGGGCAAAAACAAAAGCCAGCAAACTGCACCCAATTTTGGAGTTCAGTGTTGCAACCTAACGGCTTAGTTAGCCTGCCGTGAACGATAACATTCAAAACATATTGACTCGATCTATGAAAAATAAAACAAATCGGAATTTAGAAGGACGCTCATTCGGTCAGGCTGAACGGTTGGTTAGGTTGCCGCAAAAACAACGGACAGACAAATTGCTCACAGTGCAAATGCTTAAAAAATGTAAGGAGTGGGTTTTAGAAATGGCGAAAGAAAACCCAAAGATGTTGACAGATTGTAAGGCATTGATAAAAGCAAGAATGGATTCAAGTGGAGAAACCGAGTTTCTAAAATCTGCATTTGCACTGTGTAAAGAAGCCAATATAGACGACCTTACCGATTTATGGTTGATGGGAACTGCAATAATACTGATTGAAGAAGAACCGTTTGGAAGATGGGACGCGGCAACCTAACGGGATGCAAATAAGCTGTGGCACTAAGACCACAGAATAAAAACACAAATGCCAGTTCCATCAGCTTGATTTGCTGGTTAGCTGGCGGCGTTTAAGGAGAAGCAAAATGAAACCCAAAGCAAAGCAGGAAATATTAAACCTAATCGCACAAAGAAACCGATTGCGAGAAAAGAAAAACGAAATGGAACTTATGCCAGCAGATAAGTGGACAGACAAACTGGAACTTGAATGGCTGATACTAAAAGACGAATTGTCTGACGCTGAAAGCGCATTAAGCAGCGCGGTTGTTAATAGAGAAACACTATGAAACGCCGTCCAGCTAACGGATTAGCCAAGCTGCGGATGAATAAAACTTAAAATGAAACGCAAACTCGATACCATAGAAACTAACAACGAAAACGGATTGACCATCCCCGCTGATTTCCGTCAGCTTGGGCGTTTGGTTATGCCGTTGCGCGTTTTAGTTGCCTGTGAATATTCAGGCCGGGTTCGTGATGCGTTTGCGAGGCGTGGATTTGATGCGTGGAGTTGTGATTATCTTCCTTCGGACACACCAGGAAAACACTACTGCGGAGACATCCGGGAAATATTGGCATACGGTTGGAACATATTGATAGCCTTTCCACCATGCACAAACCTTGCAGTAAGCGGAGCGGCTTGGTTCAAAAACAAAAAAGCGGAACAACAAGCCGCATTAGACTTCGTTTCCCGGTTAATGTGTGCTCCAATAGATAAGATTGCCATTGAAAATCCAATAGGGGTAATAAGCAGCAACATCCAGAGGCCAGACCAAATAGTTCAACCGTTCTGGTTCGGTGATGCTTATAAAAAAAGCACATGCCTATGGCTTAAAAATCTTCCTGGTTTGAAACCGACAAACAAGGTTGAACCGGAATATGTAGTCTATAATTCGAGGAGAACGCGGACAGGAAAAAGCAGGTATTCACACTTTGGAAAATTAGGAAAAGGATGTGGACACGAAAGAAGTATCACTCCACTTGGACTCGCAAACGCAATGGCCGAACAGTGGGGCAACGTTTTAGCGCAAACGGCATAACATGTAAGTACATAGAACGCTGAATTGAATAATAAACAGAAGGATTTTAATAATGGATACTCAGAGTTGGCTGAAGAAGCTGAGGACTGAAATCGAACTCAAACAATATTCGAAAGACATAAAGGAAGGTTATTAACTATGTCAACAGTAATATTACATGCAGATTTTGCGGGATTAAAAACGAAATCAAACCATACTCTTGACCTTACATTTAATTCGTCGGAGATTCCGTCTGAACAAGCGGCGATTCTTTTACCGTTATTACATACAACTGGTTATCTTGCATTTAAAATCGGGAATTTTACAGACGTGGAAATTGACGATATACCCGAACCTAAACCAGAATTTTCAAAACAGAAATCACCAAGTGAAAGATTACGTAATGTTCTGTTTGTGTATTTCACGCAACAGGGCGGTCTAAAGGAAAATTTTGAACCGTGGCGTATTGGTGAGATGGAAAAGATGATTAATGGTTGGAAAGAGAAATTATCACCTGAACCGAGTTTCGAATGAAACCCAAATCTAAACATATAGATAAATCTCATTGGATCGGCGGCAAAGCACCGTGGACACGAATGGGGATAATAGTCAAGTATTATAATGACAAGTTCAGAGGTAATATGCCAGACACAGATGATTGCCCTAAATTTGTGATTAAGAGTAATCACAAAGATTGGAGGAAGAACAATGCCAGAACTTAAAGGGGGAAATGGTAAATGTTGTCTTTGTGGGCATGAGGGAAATAAACTACCAGACCAATTGACATTGACCGAAATTAAGATTATAATGAAAAGGTTAGACCTAAGACAGAAAGACCTTGTAAATGAATTTGGTGTAGTAAGTTCTACTGTTGTTAGGGCTTTAAATGGTTCAACAAGTAGTGTAAAGATGAGGGCAAGGATAGAAGAGTATTTGAGGGGGTTGATTAAAGTATAGCGGCAACATAAACTGCACACGGAAAAGACTTTATTAACCACGAAAGGCGATACGATGAAAACTACACTGAAACGGAATGTTACACTGAAGCTCATTCCGTCAAATTGAGTGCTTGGTTATGTTGCGCTTGCTCTCTTTGACAAGGTGGCAACTGCATTATGAAATGTACACGATGCAAAAACGAGGTAGAAGATGCAAACTATAAACGTTGTGAGAAATGCAGAGACCATCTCCTTGCTTACTACGAACGGCGCGGGCGTTGTTTGCGTGGATATTCCCATCCCCAGAAATATCGGAGATTCCATCGTAGTGAAAACGGAATGCTTGAACTTGAATGTACCAAGTGCGGAGATTATAAGGCGGAGTGCGAATATCGAAAAAGTAGATGGCATCGGTTTGGTAGGCACACGATATGCAATGGGTGCTTGGCTTTACTTTCTCCATCGTATGCAGAACGCATTAGAAGAAAGATTGCAAATGGTTGGACAGAAGCGGAAGCAAGATACTGGTGTTCTAAATATCATCACAAGCCGAATCCGAAAAAAGAAAAGTATAAAATCCATCCGTGGAAAGAAAAAAATAAATTGAGTTTCTGGAAGAAAGTGGCGTGAGTATAATTCACGAAAATATGAACCGCAAAAAAGGAGCTTCGGGATGTATCCTATGATACATATTCGGCTGTCTTTGTGCCCCTTGACTGGCGCAACCTCAACTGTGTCTTGTTGGTCTTTGAAAAATTCCAATGTCAAACACGCCCGCGCCACTTCTTTTCCAGCAGTTGCCACCGCTTTTAATAAAGCAAGTGACAACATAACGGTTGCGGCTAAGATGCGAACCGATAAACTTTAATTTTACTAAAAGGACGATGCAATGAAAAATATAAAGAAACGGAATAACGGTATAACTAATAAGTACTAAGAATCAACATTTTGATTAACAAAATCAAGGGTATTAAAAATGGAATCTGAACGGCATATCAGAGAATTTAAATAAACGTGCAGGCGGTTGGTGATATTGAATCCCGA
>JBAZHB010000105.1:0-4684 GCA_041652535.1 Candidatus Babeliales bacterium | reverse complement strand
GTCATTTTTCATCCATCGTCACCACCCCACATAAAAAAGCCATCCTCCCGGACAGCTCCAACCTGATTACATTATAGCAATACAGTACCCTTAACTACTGCCAACTTTACCCCAAAAATAATATCCGCCATCCGTGCGGTTTTGCAGGTTCCGGCATAGGTATAAAGTCCTATCTTTTGAAATACCGCTTGACAATGCAATTACTTTGTAATACAATTGGACACATCAAGCAGAGTGAGCCGGACAACCGGCTTAATGCGGCAAGCTTGGTCACGCCCCAGGCAGAAAGAGAGGATATCATGAGTAAAAATATTAGCCTTGACCAACTTACTGAGATCCTTGATGGTAAAGGATATTTTGGCTTAAGAGGGTTAAGCGGTGTCTACGGCAAAACAGAATACCAAGATGGAGAAATCCTTGAATGCTCCATTGATGATTGGGATAGCAGAGGTGTTGAGTACAATCCAGAGCTAGACAGACTGAGCGGCACATCAGCCATAGGTGTCAATGAGTATATGAACGATTCGGAGATTATGAAAATGTACCAAAAAGCACTAAATTATAGTGATTGCGGCAAAGTAATTTTAATCAACGGCGATGTAGAAACAGCTGGATGTGATGAGCACGAAACTATCATTTCTTACAAAGGTGACGGTGCTAAGTTTTTGGGATGCATCGAATTTTGAGGGTGCAAAAATGAAGTGTGTAATTTGTGGGATGGAAACCCCCAAAAAAATTAATCAAACCGGATACCGGAAAACCTGCTCGCACGAATGCTTTAAAAAGCTTTGCAAACGGAACGCGACAGGCAATTACAAACCTTACTGTGAAAAGTCAGAAAAAGCAAAATTAAAAGCACACTCTTTAGCATGGACAATAAGGTCACCAAGTGGGGTAACCTATCAGCCTTATAATTTAAGCCAGTGGCTGAGAGACAACAGCAGTATACTACCGGGTACGCCATATCAAGCCCTTATGGGATTTTACCACATAAGGATGGGCACATTGCACCAGTGGAAAGGTTGGGAACTTATCGACTGTGTACAATTCGACGTTAATATGAAAGTGTGCCAATTATGCAACCAATGGTATGTGTGGGAACATTATCACAAGTGTACTTTTATGGAATAATCCCTTCGGTTTTGCAGGGTTCCGCCGAAAAACCCTGAACAGCCGATAAGGCAAATAATTGGTGGAGGTAAAAGATTATGGCGCGCATTTACAGCGTACAAAAGCCCGACAGTGAAGACGATGGGACATTTTGCGGGACTTATGCGGAATGTCTCGCGTACATTGCGAAATGGTATACTTCGGCTGAGGTACAGGGAATGAACCAAACCGCTGAGTACCATGGTTGGCAAATAGCAGAGATTGACGATGACGATGATTTTTGTTTTGGCATTACTCCGGTAACAGGTGACGATTTACCACAACCTTAACAGTTCACGGGGGCAGCTGATAAGCCCCGCACCACGCCGACCCCGGCGGCATATCCGGGGAGATTGGAGGAAGTATGATAAAGTTTATTTTAATGTCGGTGTTTTGCCGGCGCGCACTTGAGGAATTGATTTGTGGGCATTTTGACGTAATGAATGCCCGCGTCGGATTGGCAGGGATACGGATTGCCGTTCCGTGTTTGGAAAGGAAGGTTAAAAGGAACGAGTTTAAAGCGTTCCTGAGTATTTTATAATTCGCCGCCCTCCGGTTAGAGGGCAGAAAATAGTTGAAAGGGGTTGTTGGATATGTTGTTTATCAGATTTAAGCACATAATAAATGCAGCTTGTCAAAGAAATACCTATGAAGAAAAATGTGTTGGATGGAGTGAGCATGACTCCAAAATGAAAGGATTGTGCGAACGGGAAAAGGAAGGTGCAATAGAAATTATTGGGACATTTAGAGACTCATATCATCAATGCAATGATGGTGAGTAGGGAAGGAGGTCACCCATGAAGGACACACAAATTACGTTTAGGATCGACAGCAAGCTAAAAAAGCAAGCCACGGCGGTTGCGAAGGCGCAGAGCCGGACAATTGGGAATCTAATTGAGTACCTGCTAAAGCAGGAAATAGAGAAGGCCTCTCAGAAATGAAGGCCTTTTTTATTTTAGTCGGGCATTATAGTTGCTGATAATTTCATCAACAATTTTCTGCTCCCGGTGCCGCAAATTATCCTTATCCGCATACAGTTTTTTTGCCACCACAGCCCATGGCAAATGTTCCTTATACCGTTGTATAATCATCTGCTTATCCACCTGCCCATCATAGCCGTTGAGGTAATACAGTACACAGTTGATGGCGGCAAGAGCAGTTTTTTTATCAAACAACTCCTGCTCAAGCTTGGTGATAAAGTCCGCACGGTTGACGGCAAGCTGCTCAACATTGCTGTGGTTACGGTGCTTGCTGTGTTTGCTGCCGTCAGGGTCAGGATGGTCCGATATAGGATCGGCATCCTGGCACACATAAAAACTGTCACTCACCATTGCCCTGTAATCGCCCAGGTCCGCACTGATATCGCTTATCTCCTGCTGCAAGCCGTCCAGATTATGCAGATAGTAACGTACCGTTGCCCTTGTCAATCGCCTCACCCCTGTTCCTGTATCTCTACCTCTACCCTTGGCTCAATTGAGTAATACTTTTCAACTGTAGCCTGTACAATTTGGCTATCATCCCGATATGCAAGGCCGTTCAGTGCATCTGAAATTATCTTTCCGACATTATCCCAGTCCGGTTTGCTTATCGGTCTTATTACGCCTTGCCGCATTAATTCCTGTACCTTTTTAGGCTTGCTTTTGGGTATCTGGAAATATGCCCTGACTGTCATTTGCAAAGCCCCTTCAAGCTGTTTTGCATAATTGCCGATTACGTATAGTTCTTTGATAAATGTTTCATAGTTGACTGTTTTAGCAGGCGTGTATGTATGCCCGTCTACAACTCGCGGCCTTTGCTTAGCGCAGGGTTGACCTGGGATTAATAGTTTAATCATTTTCCCCCACCGCCTTATCTATCGCCGCAAGGGCCGGCCTTGTATAATAATTCAATACGGCATCTTCCCTTGGGCAAAGTCCTTCTAGCCCCTCAATTGCAAAATCATCTTCGTACGATTTTATTATTCCTCCTAATGCCACCCTCGCCTTTGCAAGCGCCTCCACATCAGCAGGGTTATGGTAGGTGGTGGGTGTGGCGGAAAGGGCTTTGTCAATTAAATTATCTATATCGCCCCCAAGAGAATAGCCCGTTGATATTGTTGTTAGTGCCTCCCTATACGCCCCATTCCGTTCCTGTAGCTGCTCAACCATTTCAAATAAAGTTGCCCTTGCTTTGGATTGTGTTAATAAATCATCACGGAGCTGCTCATTCTCCTGCTGCTGCGCCTCGATGGTGTCTGCAAAATCTTTGAGCATTAAACGTAATCCTTCTTCGAGTACAGACCTCGAAAGATAATTGTCTATTTTATATTGTCTAACATCATCAACTTCCTTTAGGATTTGTTTCACAACTTCCATGCTCAGTTTCATCCCTCACCCCTCCGATCCTTTCTCCCCTTTATTCCATCTCGTTCCGTATTTTTCTTGTATCTCTCGCCGCAGGTCCCAGTATTGCCGCCTGTAATTATCCCTCTCTTTTTCTACTTGTTTCTTACTTGCCGTAACCCGGTCTATCTCATACGGAATGCCGCTTTTAATCTGCTTATTGACTTCTCTCGAGAGCGAACGCATGAGTGAGTTTTTTAATATTTGCTCATCAATTGCCAACGCCTGTCTCTTTGCCCTCTTTGCACACCATGTGCCGCAATATACGCCGATTCCGGCAGGTATCTCGCCTTTGACCTGCTCATACAATTCTTTTGGCATAACGTAGTAATTAAAATGCCCTGGGAAGGTATTGTGTGCCTTGCCGTGGAAATCTGACTTAGATACTTTAATCTCATAGCAGCGCCAAACACCTTTGCAGTCGTAGGTCATGTAGTCAACTCTCTCATGCCCGAACCAACCTATTGTGACCTCAAAGCAGCCGAATACGCCTTGCTTGTGCGTTTCCTTCCATATTTGCCGTTCAAGTTGTACTGTGGCTTCTGTTTTAGCCGTTCCAATCCTCTCCCCTCTCGCAAAATGTCCTGTTATTGTGCATCATTGTTCAATGTTTTCCGAACATGTATGTACATAAGTCATACCATCACCTAACTTTATTTCAACATCATCAAGTTCGCCGTCATAACTTACGACTCTGCCCAACATTCCAGCACAATCACCAGTCTTTATTTCTGCCATTAATCCAACCTTTACAGTTTTCACAAATAATCACTCCTTTCGCATTCTTTTTAAATTCCGCATTACTCCACCACAACAACTTCCATCCCGTACACCCTGCCCTCTTTATACGATCTGTTTCTGTCCCTTGGTTAGTTTAGATTCAAACGGCATCCTTTCGATTTCAAAGTCTAGTTCATAGCCCTTTTTAGTACCGTCTATAATGTCTTTTTCAATTATTCTGCTGGTTTCATCATCCGATAAAAACATTACTATGGCAGACCAGCCGCCTATTTTTGCATGATATTTCATTTCGCGTTTATCCATACTTCCAACTCCCTTCTTCCAAAATCCATACACAGTTGTTCAAAAGATCATCCCTCCGCAAAGAACCGATGTCCCCCTACCTCAACAATAAACCTCTGCCGCTCATGGAA
>JBAZHB010000104.1:0-4723 GCA_041652535.1 Candidatus Babeliales bacterium | reverse complement strand
CCGACAAACCATGCATAGGCAAAAATGACAAACAATATCCATTATTCAACATTGGTATGATTAAAAGCAATGGTTGCTTAAGCAAAGGTGAACCACAATGACAACTAAAGAGAAACTTTCACTAAGCGACAACAAGGAACTACTCAGCTACATACAAAAATACGCGCCTTTCCAAAACGAACTTAGCGTTAAACCCAAAATGACAATCAAGCAATTCTGCATGGAACTCGCTAAAGAAATGAGTTACCACAGAAACCTGGATAAACAAGAAGGCATCGCTAAATGACACAGCAACCATTCATTCATAAATGCCCACACTGCAGCAACGTCTACGACAACGAAGATTCACTTAAAGGCCACTTGACGGCTAACCACTGGAAACTTGAACACCCATACAAGAAGGGAAAGGCTTAAACTTTCTTCCACTATTAATGCTTAAAAAACAAACGGAAGTGGCATAATAAAATGGGTACTGCACATCGAATCATCAGAATTAGAATAACAACAGAAGATGACGCTCAAAACTTTGAGGATGAAGTAGCTGCAAAATTGAAAGAAATTAAAACTAAAATAAATGAAATTGAAAACGTCGAAGTTATCAGCATATAAAAACATAAAGATTGAAACACCTTGATACCCTTCAACCTAACCGAAGCCAAAGACACGGGCATGTTCGCGTGTGGCACCTCGCAGTCAGGCAAAAGCACACTCATGAAGCACATCGTCAAAACCATTGTGGACGCAGGCATCAACGTTTACGTAATCGACGTTTCAGGCACATGGACAGACTGCAGCCCCATACACAACATAATCGCAGTGCAACCAGACGACGACGTGAATGTGCCAGCTAACCAATCCGCAATCCTTGACTTGGCACAATTAAGCTACACCGAAAGAGTCAACTATGTAATAGCCTTCTGCCAGGCACTGTACGATTGGCACAAGAAATACGGCTTCAAGAAGGCACCGTTCGAATTCATCTTTTTCGAGGAAGCCCACACTTACTTCTCAAACGGATGCTTCCGATCACCACGCAAGTTCAGCCCATGCATCGATATTGTGACGGTAGGAGCAAACTTTAACTTAAGATTCGGGGCAATCACACAGTTCCCCGCAATGCTTGATAAAGCTTTAGTCAAAATCACGCAGCAACGCTACTTTGGATTCACAACAGAAAACAACGATTTAAACTACGTTAAAGGATTCATCGGCAAAGAACACACTGACCGACTAAACAAGGATAAAACCCCTAACCTCAACAGCGTATTCAACTTGCAAAAGGGACAATTCCTTTATCAACTGCGCAACCGCATTGAGAAGATTCAGTCACCAAAATACGAAAATCCAACAGCCAAATTCACACTAAACGGACAACAGGTGGAGTTTGCTTACAACCTATAATTAGACGGTGATGATAAAACATGACTAAACCTAAAAATATAAATCAAATAAGAACTACCCAAACCCTATGTTATGAGTGTATCAAACAAAATAAAACTGTGCAAGCCACACATCAAATTACTGAAACATCAAAAATATACACTGTTTGTCCCCATCATGCAAAAGAAATCAAATTAAAAGAACAACCCAATACAACAATTAAAAAATTAACAAAGGAAATGATTATACAAACATCTACACACAGTATTTGGTATAAAACAAACGAAGAGTTGAAATTATTAAGCAACTCTTTTTAATCAATAACCTTTATTTTTTTGTTGATTTATTTTTAAAATTTTGGCGTATTTAATTACAAAAATTGCACATTTTTTAGGATTTGGCTAAAGCGTCAAAAACCTCACGGTTTTCCGCGATACACTTCTTTGCAAAATATGCCACAACATCACAATCACACGGATTCACAAAGCCACTTTTTATTCGCAGCAAACGCAAAGTTTCCTTAAAGTTCATTTTAATCATAGTAGTAGTAACCGCAAACTTAATAAATAACTGTAGGTGTAGGTGTAGGTAGTGATAGTAATGGTAGTAACCGCAAACAAATCCCAAAAAACTGTTGTAGTCTGTCCCAACTGTGGATGGAACAACCACACAAGCAGCAAACTGCAAAATATTACATGCAGCAGTTGCTTAAAGAAAATATCAAACACTTCTTTAAAGAAGGTGACTACTTAGTGACAGACCAACAAGTTTTAGACAGAGAAATAGCCGACTTCACAGCACGCTTAATCCCGTTTGGTAGCAGAGATATAGCTGTAGCGGTTAAAACAGCTTTAGAAGCGGGACACGACGGCGACTGGGCTGCAGACCAAATCGAACAATACATGGAAGACACGGAAACATCATTAAAAAACATCGATCCCGTTGCAGTTGTTTATGAGTCCTTACTTCAAGAAGCAAGAAGCGACATTGAATCCGCAATCAACAAAGACATACTAAACGACACAAATGAACAAGTCTATGTTTACGGAAACTGCATGTGCACAACCTTAGACTATTCAAACGAAGCTCAGCAAGAACTTGCAGAAATAATGACGCAAATCCCGAAAGAGGATTACACAGACGCTATGACATGGCTATGGAATAACGCAAACCTTGACGACGTTAAAATCGAAACTGACAACGTAGAAACAGAATTAAAAGAGGATGCTTAAACATGCCAACCGAAATCAACTTTAAAACTTTCACAATCACAGTTAAAGACGCTAACTATGAAACATTCATAGACGAAATAGAAGCACTCTGCAAAAAGTACGCAACCAAAAAAGGAACAAACTTTGTTTTCTTGTGGGAATAGGTGACTACTTAATGCAAATCAAAGTAACAATGATTTTAACAGTCACAAAACCAATAAGCAAAGAAGACCTCTCCAAACGAATAGATGATGTCGCTCCACTAATAATTTTCGATACTGAATACTACAAATATTCAACTGAAAACATCGAAATTATCGAGGATGCCTAAACCATGACTAAAGGACATAGCAACGTATGTAACTTAGAAACCATGCACCCATATCCAACAAACCCTAACAGATGGTGTATTCCAATAGAAGGGGGATCATCAGTTTACACAGTAAAAAACCTTCCCGATTTGGCACTGAGTAAAAATGAATGGTTTGAAATCGGTAAAAAAGCAGGGTGGATATCACAATGACCTAACTCTTGATAACCGAAACAGAAACCACAAACACAATCGTTAAACTGCCAACGGACATCCAAGCACTAATCGATTCAGCCATAGAACACAACATGAATTACTTGCTGCTACAGCACAGCAACCCAACTAAACTAATGAATACACTACGCAACATGGCCATCGACAACGCATTCCAAGAAGTGAGCCAACGCCTTGACAACATAGAGGCAGCGCATGAAATTTCAATATCAAACGTGACAGCTACACTACTAAAACTTGACCTAAAAATAAAGAAGCTTGAAGGTGCACAGCCATGACAGACTACGTTCAAATAAAAAACATAGATGGTTTAAAAGCGTCAACCACACAAAACATGAATAAGCCAATACCCGAAACCATCGGAACATCAAACGCAATCACAGTCCACAACGACAAAAACATCAAAGTCAACACGATAAAACAAAGCAACCTTACATCAAATTGTTGGCTTGTGCAAATGAACGGTTTCGAAGCATGCGCAGACTGCCAATTCTACACGTTCAACCGTAAAACAGGCAAACTAAAAGTTACATCACAATGCGGTGGCGGACAAACACTTGCTTTAATGCTAAAAACCTTCGGCATGTCAATGTATGACAAGTGCAAAGCTAGCGAATTCTGGAAAGCACACCCAAACGCTTCATTCACAAAATTCGTTCAATCCATGCAAAAACAAGGACGTTGGGAACATCCGCTTCGCAAATACAAAAACAAGATTAAAGACCTCTATCAAATAGCAACCGAAAAACAATCACATCAGCAAACACAATCTTTAAATGAACTTTATCCCTACACCGAAATATCAACAAATCCAAACGCTAAACGCATAATAGCAACAAATTCACATTATCCAACACAATGCACATGTGAAACAGGATACAAAAAGACAGCTTACAGAGATGAAACTTATACATTTGAGGATAAAACGATATATTATTATCATCAACATGCTATAGCAGTAAAAACTAAAGATTCCATAACGTTTGATTCATGCGGATTTAGAACATCAACTACTAAAGAACGAATAAATAATTATTTGCCTCAACCATACCGATTATACCAGGATAGCCATAAATGGTTTATTGAAGCCCGACGATGGAACGAACAAAGTGAACATTGGGAAAGCGTGATTCCACAAGATATAGAATTCTACGACGGATTAACTTTAAAGGTGGAAACGCCGTGTCTCAAACCATAAACAACGAAACAGATATCGTAGTTTTCAGAATGTGGAAAGACAATGTAATCGCACTATTCCCATATGAAAATTGCGACTTTGAAGGAAACGTTACAAGCTACATGCAAATTGGGCAACACGGTGCAGCCAATTATTCAATGATAATAGCGCATAGCCGTCCATCCACACCAAACGAATATGAAGACTTAAAACGGGAATTAACCACAATAGGCTACAACCTATCAATCCGCAAACGCAAACAGCCACTAAAAAGAGGATTAAAACAATGACACGCAAAAAAGCAGTTAAAGCCATACTCAGCAACAAACAAATCGAAATCTTAGACAACATATGCAGACGCTTAGACGTAAGCAGAAGCGAAGTTTTACGCATGGGACTCATGGATTACGC
>JBAZHB010000103.1:0-4895 GCA_041652535.1 Candidatus Babeliales bacterium | reverse complement strand
TGTCGCGTATGTGGCGTAAACGGTTGGTGACGTAATCCACTGCGTCGGGGCAAAAGTCTGTCCAGGCGTACCGTTGGATTGACGTGTAGTGTTCAAGCAGGACTTGAGCTAAGTCTCCTTCTGCGCCCGCGATCTCGTAGACGCTGCGTGGGTTGTGCCGAGCAATCATTTCGGCAAACACCAGGTTGCGTAGGTGGTAGTGGCCTGTGCTGTAGTAGTTGAAACCCTGTCGCTTGAAATCGTCTGCGTAGAAATTTGGTGGTTTAGGTGCTGCAGCCATCGTTATTCCCCATTATGTATTATCGGGTAAGAGTCATGCACCGCGTCGTCAGGCATCGGTTTAGCCGTGTCCAGAAACCCGCAGTTGCCACAGTATTTCATGTGGATTCCGCCGCTGTTAACGTCGTGCAACTTTGTAGCGCACTTGGGGCAGCTAAGTGGCAGCGAAGGCTTGTTTGGGTCAGTTAAGGCGGGTTTGGGTGACGCAGCGACTTTGCCGCTGAGCATGTTGTTTTCTATTGGCGTGGTATCTGCATCTCCCTGTTCTGTATCGTGTTGAGAATCAGCATTGACTCTTCCTCGTTGGTTAATTGGTATTTGTAGGCAACGTGTCTACGTTTGCATCGTAGGCACTGCGTTGTCACTTTGAAGCCCCTGTTAACGTAGATGAAGCGTTTGGTGGCTTGCGCGAGAAGCTCGGCTGTGACTTCGACAAGTGCATCGTTGTGCCTGTTGAAAATGCAACTTAGCGGTTTCATGGCTGATTCCTCTTTCGTTCGGGGTGTAAGTCGGTCATGTGTAGTTTAACGACGTGCTCGGTTAGTTGGTTAGGTTGACTGAAACTTTGTTGGCAAAACGGGCAGGTTTCCATGCTTTAATCCACCATCAAAAATGCGAAGAAAAACACGAAGCAAACAATCAAGAGTATTCCACCGCCGATAAAGAAAGCCAGTAGCCCCACGATTGTCCACAGTGTTATTGAATTCCAAGCAACATTGGTTACTGATGGAACCCAAGTGAACAGTATGTAGAACCAAGCTATAATATAGGCGAGTGGCAATAGCGCGATTAATCTTTCAAATCCCATTCGTTAATTCACCTTTACTGTTACTACTACTATCACGGCTTAATAAACTTAGCGTTAAGGGACTCCAAGCAAAAATAATGATCGGGGGTGGGTAACGGGGTGCCTTGGTTGAAATTTCGTGCTGTCATACTTGAGTGAAGGTGGTTTATACCGAAATAGGGTTCCTTGAGATTCGAGAAGCCAGGGGGCACTTTTTGGCCATAAAGCACACCTTTAAAATTATAAAGGTTATCTTTTACCATGTACAATTATGTGCCTTCATGTACATTTCTGTACATACAAGTACATTAATGTTTAACATTAGCCTTGAATTAAAAAGAGAGAGACCACTAAGATATACGAATCATTTACCAAATACTAAATACATTTACCACTTACACAATCTATATAGACTATATAGTTATTGTTCGTTGGCTCTATAATGTGTCTATGTATGGTTATTGTAGTGACAGATAAAGAGCCTTATGTTAAGAGTCTTTGCTGTTGATGTGTAGAATCTTTATGTTTGTTCTTTAAGGCACAGCTTAATATTGGCAGTTTAAAATATAGATTCTTGCTTGTGCCTTGAAACTGATTGATAAAAAATAGAGATAAAAATAGTTAAATTTTACTGAGTTTTTTAATTTCTTTGTTTAGTTTATAGTTTTCATAAGCTAAAGCCGAAACAAAGATTATGTTGATGATTGATAAGATTATTGAAATTGTTTGATACATTATTGTTTCACCTCATTTTTAATTAGGTTTCTTGCTTTAGTGTTGTGGTGGCAGCTTGGGCATGTGGCTAATTCGAGTTTGCCATTGTATGGCCACTCGTACCCGCAATGTGAGCATTTAGTGTTTTTCTGTTTAGGCTGTGGCTCAATCATGCTTCTGTTTCATCCTTTATCGTGTATACTACGACTTTGCATTTTAGTAAGCTTTCAAGATTAGTTTTTATGGCTTCTCTTGTGTTTTCACGTTGGTTTTTGCTGTATATTGGCGTGTCGGGGTTTGGATCGGGAACGTAAACGGTTATTATATATCCCATTCTTATTCCTCTTTGTATCCAGATTCGTGTAGGTAGTCTTCGAGGAATGCTTTAACTATTGAATTCCAGTCTATTTCTTGGAAGTCTCGATAAGTCCACACTTCGCAGTCTACAGCGATTATTTCCATTGTGTTTATAGTGTTAAATTCTGTTGTTGCTATTTCGTGAGTGTACATGTTTTGTATGTACTCTTTTAATGAATCCGCTATTTCATAAAGAACGTCACGTTTCGCATGGTTGGTTAAGCTGCTAAAAGGTTTGTCTTCTGTGTTGTAGTCTGCTATCTCCATTTTTAGGAATCCGTGAATATCGTTGCTGAGTGCTTGAGTGTTACTTAAGATTAAGTGCATGTTCCATGTTTCGTAATTTGTCCAACCGTTATATTTTTCACCGTCACGTAAGGCCAATTCAAGCTTAGTGGAATAATCCTTAAGTTTGCTTTTTAACTCTTCGCTAACAGTCCAACTTGAATTTTCTACGATATTTATTAATGAATTTATGACTTCATAAATCAAGTTTTTTGATTCTTGGTTCATTGTTTGCCCCTTCCACATTTTATTTTATGGCTGCATAAGTCACAATCGAAATTTGAACATTTATTGTTAATCATATCAGAGTCACTTTAACGTTTAAGTTTTTTGAATCTTTTTCAAGAACCTTAGTGAAATTGTACGCTGTGCCTTGTGGGTTCAACGTGTATAGCGCATGAAGCTTAACGGTTATTCCCTGGGATAACGTCATGTAAAAGATTTTTGTTAAGGTTGGCTGCATTTTTAATATTCCTCTATTGATTCGTTGCTCCATCCATGAACTTTATCGGGGTTGTCAGTTGCTAAATCATTGAGTATTTTTTGAACGTGTGCTTTATTTTTTGCGTAAATGTAAAATTCCACATGGTAAATTTTGTTAGTCATGGCTTAATCATTCTCTTTTTTGACTGTTTGGAAAGCTTTGTTTATGGCTTTATTTGAGAAGCTAAACGTTTTAAGCACTGATTTTAATTCGTTTAGTTGGTCTGTTTCTGTTTCTTTGAAGTAGTCTGAATCACCGTCTGATTCTATTCCCCACAGTCCACCACTTGTTAAAGTTTGCAGCAAGTGCGATGTTTTGTTTTGTTTTAATCCAATTTCGCATGAAGCTTTTATGCCCATCATATACCAGGTGTTACCGTAATTTTCTAACCGTTCTAAGTCTTGCCATATACACTGCATAACTTGCTGTTGGCCGTATAATTCAACATCTTTGCTGCTGTATCGCATGCTCGAAATAATATTTAGTGTTCCATCATCGTTTATTTCTGAGTCTGTCTCAAGATAGCTTATGTCGGGTGATTCATCGTTTAAGTGCTTGATTGTTACACTAAAGATTTTTTTGTTAGTCATGGCTTATTCACTCCAAACTGAATCTACGATTTTTCCGTTTCGCATGCGGTAATAGCGAAGTTTTAATGGTGTGTCTTTATCTGTTAATTTAGCTAAGTTTCTTGCTGTGTCTAAAGCGTCTTGAGTGTTTAAGCGTTTAAAAAACTGTTGTGCATGGCTGCCTTTAAGTTCTATTCCGTTTGAAAGGTTTGCGGACATTTTATGGTTTCACCGTGTATAAGCTGTTTACTAAACACTCAATAGAACAAAAAACAAACTCTGTCACTATTGGTGATTCTTGGGTTTTGATTGTTAAAATATACTGTTTTGTTACTGTTTTGTCGCAACAGTCACATTTTAAAGGTTGTGTCAAGTTTAAACACCTGTTTAGTTAAGTTAGTGTAAGTTTGTTTAGGTATATTACTACTACTATTAGCACTATTATCATTAAGATTTAAGCCTATTTTGCTAAACTAAGCCCGAATAAGGCATATTAGAGAAACAACCAATTTTAACGCTTAAAACAAATATTCAATAAATACGCATACGCATACGAATAAGCATACGAATACATGCTTATATTTTGAACGTTTGTCTAATGGTAGTAGTGGTAACAGTGGTTCGCGTGCGCCCGCAGCAATTTTGGAGTGTCTGCGTGGCCTGCGTTGTTGCTTGCTGCGCCTATGTCGTTTAAAGATATGTCTGTTATCGGATGTATCTTTTTTAGAGTTAATTTGCCTGGATGAAAATTTTGGGTTGACTACTATTAAATACGCTAAAAATTTAAGGAAAAATATCAATAAACTTTAAGGGTTATTGCGCTATGTAAATCCATTTATCATCAATCAGCTTTATGGGTAATCCGCTTTTTATTATGATTGCGTTGTCGTGTCCGTCCGTGAATATTTTGGTTTTGTGTCGTATCCAAACGTTTTCTGAGCTATCTTTATAGCGTATATAGATAGGGGATACCGTTAAGGTTTGAGTGCTCATATTTCATCCTGCTCTATTTGTTCATCGTCTCTAAGCATTCTATAGGTTAAGTTTGCCTCTTTGATTACTTTTAAATGTTTTTCGCAAACGTCATATTTTTCACTGTCTAAAGTCGTGTATCTTGCTACTGCTTGCGTGGTTTCACCGTCTTCATAGCAGATTACGCATAGTCTTTGTTTAATGGTTGTCATGGCTTGTTGTCCTCGCTGTTGCTTTGTTGCTCAATTATTGTGTATCCATCCTTTTTAAGTTGTTGCTTAACGTCGTTTGCGTCTGCTTTTAGCCAGTGTGCTATCCACTCTATGTCGCGTTGCGTTAAAGCCTTTTTGGGTTGGGTTTGAGTCATTTTAGTCGCCTGGATGTTTTGTTAAGTCTCTGCCTTTAGGGTAAATCGCATTGACTATTTGGGGCATTGAAGTGTCTATGC
>JBAZHB010000102.1:0-4915 GCA_041652535.1 Candidatus Babeliales bacterium | reverse complement strand
ATAATATATCACTAATCTCTTCGAGACTACCCGCCTCAAATTCTATCTTAACCTTCATACTTCACCTCGTCTGCCTTTGGATATATCTAAAAGAATGCCATATAAATTACTTCTCTTCCACCATCGAGCCTGTCGTAATTTATCTCCGCCGTGATTTACACAGTTATCAAAAATTCTCTTTTTAGGTTCAAGCATCTTACAACCAAGTGGCCTGTTTTTCCACGACAAACGACACCCCTTGTCCGTAAGAAAAATACAAGTACCACCCCATGAAAAGTCAACCTTTTTCTTGAGGGCATTTGTATGTCTTGGGCGAACAAAATAAACATCTTCGTCCATAGTTCCATCACTATAAGAATCAATACAGTATTCCCCATTCTTAATCATTTTTACAAGCTTGTCCCGTCTTATAACTAACGTTTTACCGGTTATTTGTGAGGGATGTACTATTCCAGACAATTGCCGGCAACAACACTCGCTACCGCATTTAACACACATCTTACTGGGCGGATAGCACCTCATGATGCCTCACCTCGCTTAAACATTTTCTTTATCCCTTGCCACAGATACCAGAACGTCACATACAAACCTACAAGAGCGAGATATCCAATCAGAATCAGCCAAATAACAAATCCAGTATTAGTTATGCCCATTGTCATATACTCTTTATCCCAATCACAACCAAAAACCAAAGTATAGAACCGACAATAGCAATCGGCAAGAAATACTTGCCAGCCTCACCCCAAGAGGCATAGAGTCCGGGTCGATTAGTCATCTAAACACCTCTCAAAACACATTCCAGCAATGATAAAAAGAGCGACAGAAAGAATAATATTAATTATATAGAGCCACGTCAAAGACCCCGACATAAGACCAATGATACCAAACACTAAATTCCAAATTCCCCCAAACAGCAACCACCAAAGCGATTGTTTATTACTTAAGTTCATTTCCTTTTATCCTTTTTCCATTCGGGGCAGGTTAGTAATTCGCCCAGCGAAAGGAATGAAGGCATAGTCTCACCGGATTGGGCGCGGTCGCAAAGAACCACCCTCTCCACATACTCCGCCCACGCCTCAAGGTCGGCGTATTCGGAGTCGATAATCTTAGTAATCTCATCAATAATTCGAAGAAGGTTTACACCACTGACCTCAATCTTAAAGAGCAAATCGGCAATCCTTCCTGCAACGACAACCGCTCGTTCACTTGGCATTGGCGTTTTGGTATGTTCGGTCATCACTTATCCTTTCGTTTTATAAATGGACAATCTATAATTTTCATTTATCTTTCCTCCGATATCATTATCAGCCCAACAAGATATAAAGTCAATAAGTTTTTTCAAGGTCGGGATACCCATTTAGCTACCCCGACCCGTGTCTTAGGCTCGCCAGACAATGGCTTATTAACCATCCATATTGGCGACCAGTCCGATATCAGACTGGGATTACCTTCGCATTTCTCCGCCTCGTTGTAGGATTAGAGAGAAACAAACCAATACCGGCGAGCCTATCATTTTTCAAAGAACCACCAACACATATAGCAATTATCGTACCAAACCAAGAAAATATCTCTAATCCATTATCGTACAATATACAGGATAAGATTGGTTGGATATTGGATATGCACAATAGCAACAAAAAGATGAAAATTGTTGCATATAATGTGAAGATGAAAACAGTTAATGAGAAAACCCTAATTAAAGTAATTTTAATAGAACTTTTTTTGTTTATAGATTATTGCGTAGCAGGCAATTACAACGATTCTGGATTAGGTTTTTTAGATAATTGTTTATAGGTTTCTTAAATAACTCTAATAATTTTGCTTGACAAGAATATACCAAAAGAATAGGTTGGTAATATGGATTGCTTTAATCAGATAAATTGGAGGAAATAATGTATATTCCGGGTTATCATATTCCGGGGACAGAAATACCAATGTTACCGAAATCAAACCCAACCTGCCCTAAATGCCATAAAAAAGAAAATATAAAGTCGGTTTGCCGAGAATGCGGGTATGAATATCCAGAAGAAGCTGATGAACCCTATACTGTAAAAGATTATTTGTCAATAGCATTGATGGTCATTGTAGGGCTTTTGGGGAGTACTGGTTTAGCTTATTTCATTACGCACGATCCGAATGAATCTTTTTGCCAATGGCTTAAGTTTTTAACTCACTGACTCCCCGGCGGTCGGGCTGTTCTCGCAATCCATACGGTCTGGCCGCTGGTGGGGTCGATATAGGAAAACGAGTAAATGGGTAATACTATTAAGCTTTTTGTGCCGCCAGTAGCATCTACGGAAATTGAGAATGAGCTTGTTGAATTAACAAAAGAAATTACGAATAGAATTTTGGGTGGTCGGCGGCAGGGAGGGGGTTTACTCGGCGGTTATTACGGTTATGGCACTAATTACGAAAATGAAGTATTTATGTTGCATCAATACTGTTGGTGTGAAAAAAACGACTGCCCGTGGTGTAATGAGTGTTGTTGCGTTCCGAAATCCGAAGGCTATCTCGACGGCAAACCAATATCAAATTGGTCAAAAGAAAACGAAAAGATTGTTGCGCCCCTTCCATGGAATGTCGCCAAAGAAGGTACGGTGGCATATAAAAAAGCAGTAAAAGAGTTTGATGACTCAATTATTGAGAGAGACAAAAGACTTAAAATAGTATATCCAGAAATCATACATCATTGTAAATATGCTCCAATGATGGCAAACAGGAAAAGGGGCGATTCATGGTTACCGCAAGTAGCACCAAACTTTTGGCATAAGTCCAGCGGGCTTAAAATATGGTGGTATAAATGGATTGGTAGGGAAATGAAGTATGATAGGGAACCCCGCAATTGGGCAAAAATATATGAGCAGTGTTTGGTAAGTATTAAGGAGGAACTATTCTAATGGCTGGATATGCTAAGATATGGACGGATATTTTTGATGACGAGTGGTTTGTGGCATTGTCTGGATTGCAAAGAGGCTTCTGGTTACAGTTAATTGTCCTCGCTAAAAGATCGGGTGATACGGGCGTAATATGTGTGCGGTCTTACTCACACCTTGCGCTGGTATGCGGTATGGATGACTCAAGCACAGCGAAAAACGGTAGGTTTTTCGCTTCGCAAGAGAGACTCAGGATAAAAGAGGAAAAACACTGTATTTCTATCGAAATCTGTAACTATCATAAATGGCAACAACTTGACGCAAAAGAACACCTTAAAAATAAACACAAGTTCGGCGAAAAACGGTACGAAAATCGCCCTTTACCAGAAAAGAAAAGAAAAGAAAAGACCAATAATATAAAACTGGCTGCGCCAGTTAATAATGATTTGAGAATAATTACAGATCATTGGGTAGAAAAGTATCAAGAAAAGATGAATAGTAAATATGTCTTTCTTGGAAAAGATGGGGTTATCTTAAACCGGCTACTGAAACTTCTCGGTAAAGAAAAACTGACTCAATCTATAGATTCTTTCTTTTATTCTAGTGACCCATTCATCCAAAAAGCCGGATATACTACCGGAGTCTTTTCGTCCATAATCAACAAACTGCAAATTAGAGAGGAATTACCCGATGTCCCAGTTGCAAGAATTATCTCTTAGCGTATTCAAGCGTCTTTATCAAAATGCTGTCTCGCCAAGTCACCAGAACGCCACTATCGACAAAGTTAATAAACTAATACGGGATTCTATATCGCCGCCGCCAGAAAAGGGTTCTCTTATTATGGGTTCAGTCGGAACAGGCAAAACATCGCTTATGGCCATTATCTTGCGTAACTATTTGATAGATATAGAATATAGACTAAAATCACTTGTTGATTCTGGTAAGGCTATAATCGACTATGACTCTGGATATGTTCATGTCTTAGCTACGGTCGATAGACCGGACGGCTGGCAACATATCGCCAGCTATGCCAGTTTTTGGTATGGAACACAAGCGCAACTTGTCCAGACATTGCGCAACTATTATATGGAAGGTGAAGAAATACAATCGGTTGGATTCCCGCCGTCTTTAATCAAAGACCGGATATTTATTGATGACTTTGGGCGGGCGTATTCGGATCAGGCCGGCTGGAATACCTACCTTCAAGAGGAATATATAGACTTTCTCTGGCGTGAAAAGATACCTACCTACCTAACAACCAATTGGACGTGGGCGGATATGCAGCAATGCCGGTCTGGACTCAAATATCCAACATGGCAAAGAGTGGCCGATAGGCTCTGTGATTCTGCTTGGATAGGCAAAATTGAGATAGTGGGCAAGTCTCTAAGGCAATAAGAAAAGCCCCCGTCTCTGATGACAAGGGCTTGCACACGAAAAGGAAAGAGGAAATTAGGGTTTCTTTTCCGTTATCCCGAACCGCATGTCGTTTGCGGCGTGGTTGATGGCGGTTATACAAATACGATAAATGGGTGTAGGGCCATCTATTGCTATGGTGTTAGATATCTTTTCCAATGCTTCTAACAAGTCGGTGTTGACCTTGCGGAGAAGGGCTAATTCTCGGCCAGCCATCAAAACAGATGTTTGATACCTCTTTTCAAATTCATCGTTAGTCATGGTTAAGCCTCACTTTCTGGGCACATTTCAAGCCTATTAGTTGCCGGGTCAAAGATTCTCTTGGTTGTGCCGACTATTCGGCCTTCATGTTTCATCGGCGCAAAGATCAAAAACCTACCGTCTTCCATCTTATGGACGTGATAATCTTTGAGTGTTTGACCAAAAAAGCTCATGCTCTTACGTTCAAAGAAGTATGGCGCGTTTTTGGTACGGTCTTTGATTTCGTATATGGTCATGTCAAGCCTCACTTTCATCATTGGGATAAAAGCACTCTTGGGCGTCTTCGCTCTCAAGATGGTCAAAAGTTATTTTTTGCCAACGGATAAGTTTCTTGCCACATTTAACACACTGGACGTTAATACCAATAT
>JBAZHB010000101.1:0-4977 GCA_041652535.1 Candidatus Babeliales bacterium | reverse complement strand
TTAGATCTTGCTTATCCGCTTCAATTTTTGCTTGACCTTGAAGAATCTTAACTTTTCTTATTACTAAATCCAAGTTTCATCAAGGTTACTACTACTATCACTGTAAATATAAATCTATCGCTGGCGCCCGCTTGACCTTTAAACTGCACCGTGAAGAGTCCACGTCGCCTACACTGTGCCAGCGGGGTCAAGCAAGCGCACACAATTGTCCCATTGAGCGTAGCAGATTGCGCTTGCTGATTGTTACCGCTACTTTGATTGCTACTGTTGTGGATTTCCTATTATGACTCGTCACGTAAAGGTTCGTGCATAGTAAATCTTAGTAAATGCGATATCTTCGCTTAAGGGCTAAAAGGTATATTTTATTTAATAGAAAAAGTATAATAATAGAGAATGCAAGGCACCCTTTCGGGCTTAAGCGAAGACTTTCTTTACGTTTGTAAAGGTTTTGCCATTAGGCTTTACAAATGTAAACTTTACCTTTACACTGTGTCAAGCAAGTTATGTTTAGGTATGCTCAGCGTATGCTTCGATATGCCTGCAGTATGCATGGAGTTTATTCGTTATCGCGTGTGTCTTCAAGATTCTGCGCTGTCACTTGCTGCGCCTTGTTTGATTCTGTCATTTTATCTTTTAGTGCATTGAACAACTCGTGTCCCATTAAATTCCATTCAAGCATAAAGTAGGCTTCTGGATTAGGCTTAAAGCTTTGCAGTTGTTTAGATGCAATCATTTTATTTACGTGCAATAAATCGCCTACTTGTTTGATTTCGTGTTTGCCATCTGTATTAACATATTCTAATTGGTAAACACTTCCCCTGACACACAAGTATTTGAATTTGTTTTCACTCAATGAAATCACTCCTTGTAATCGTGTTGTCGTGTTTCTTCGATTAGTTGCTTGATTTTGTTAATGTGGGCGCAGTGTTTGTCCAGCGCTGAGCCAGCGGTTGACGCGGGGTCTTGAAGGCTCTTGGTGGACGACGAAGCGCCTTGGCTGGGGTTGAAACCGTTGTTTCGGGCATTCCATCCGCTTGCAAAACCTAATAGGAAAGCTTTGTTTACTGATTGTCCTATCGTGCCTAAGTATTCGCGGATTTGCTCGTCTGTTGGTATTCCAGAGTGTTTAATCGTTTTCATTTTATAGTTGCCTCGTTATTTTTAGCTGACGTGTCTTGATTGGCTGCCGCCGTTTTGGTTGTGCGGGTTTTGCGTTTAAGCTTTTGTTTGTCGCGTTCCGAGTTCGTTAGCCAAATCACGTTTGCCATCATGCTTTTTTCGGTCATGGAGATTCACCAATATCTTCTTTTATTGGCACAAGTTCACCATTGCATGGTACAATTACATCTTCATTTGTCGATATGATGCGGTATGAGATTCTTGCGTGCGGAGTTATTTTTTGTTTAAAGATTTGTTTGCACTGTTTACATAGGTAGCCTGTTGCTTGGTCTTCTGGAACAATGTTTAACGGGTTTATTGCTTCGTCTAACTCATCTATCCAGTCGCCGTTGCCGACGTAATCAACTTCTTGGCTGTCGTTGGCTTCATTCCATATTTGTTTGATTGATTCAAGTTGTTTCCTGAGTTTTTCGAGTTCGCTCATGGAGATTCATCCTCTTTTGTAGCCACTATTTTTGCAACCTTATTGGGGTTCTGCTTTACCGATTTAAGCATGGCTTCAATGGTTTTGTTTAATATGTCAGATGGTGACTCATCGCCTGTTAATAGGACGGGTTCTTGCGGCGTCATAGGCGCTACGATGTAAGCTGTTCCTTCGGGTAAACCTTCTTCAACTATTATGGTTGGCAACCTGTAGAGTTCGCTTAATGGAAGTTTTTTAACATCAGCGGTTGATATTTGAATAAACATATCGTTAATATTCATTGATTCTTCGCCTTCTCTTTTATTAGCGCCTGCAAGTTTCTTAGTTCTTGGCAGATTTTGCATAGCGCAGTCAGTTTAGCGGTTTCAACGTCGCCAAGGTAGAATCCTTCTGTTAAATCGTTTAAGTCGTCGTCCATTTTTAATCATCACTTTTAGTTTCGGTTTCAATTTCACGGTGATTCCACGGCTGTTTTGGAAGCAATTCATAGATTGCCGAGCTACGGTTTAAAAATTCAAACATTTGTACGCCGTATTTTTGATCGAATAGTTGTTTTGACTTTTCGCTTCTTAATTTGTAACGGAGATTAATAAAGAACCATTTGATTCTTTGCAAGTCTCTGTGGATGTACTGTCTGAGTAATCCACGGATAGTTTGGGGTTCATAGTCGTCGTAATCTTCGCTGTAATCTTCATTGTTATTTTGAGCCATTTTAAATCCACACTGTTACTACTATTAGTAGTCTAATATAAACTTTACTTAAAATTAGAGAAATAAGAAAAAGGGGTTGGGATTATTTATTTATTGGTTGTTTTGTTGCTGGATTGGATTCTTGAGTATCCGCTGCACGTCGGGGTCTCTTCGGCAAATGTCGCTTACGAGTGCGCTCATGGAGATGTCGTCGTTGTTGCTGAAGTGTTGCTGCTTGATTGTTTCAATCGCGTTGAAGACGTCTATGTCGAAGTTAATAGATGTTAATGTTTTGCGTATCTTCTTTAACTTCTTAGCCATCGAGTTTACCACCCGATGCCTTCGCCGATTGCAATCCAAGTGCCTGACTCGTTTGCGTTGGTTACGACTGTGACTGCTTTGCCGTTGCATGGGAAGGTTTCGTCGGCTGAAGGTGACAGTAGTTGTGCGCTTGCGCCTGTGGGTTGCAGCTTGATGAAGTGGCAAACGTCCGTGTTCGTGTTGATGTCGCCGCCTGTACCGTCTTCTGTGCTAACGTAGGTACCGTAGGTGACTATGACGTTGCCTGCGACTGACTTGTGGGTGACTACTGAAGTGAATGCCATAGCAATCGCCTTAGTAGCCTATAGCCATCCATATGCCTGCTTTGCCGCTTGTAGTGACAATTGTGACTGCGGTTCTGTCGCCGAGTGGAAGGGTTGCGTTGACTGACGGGGTTTCAGCAACTGCCGCTGATCCTGTGTGCTGGATGTGGAATTGCTCCACAACCCGCAGTGTGGTTTCGATGGTTCCGCCTGTACTGTCGTTTGTGAAGGTGCCGAATACTATTACGCGGTCGCCGATTGTTGCGCGGTCAGTTATGGTAGAGGTTAAAGTCATTTTGACTTTTCGCCCCTGTTACTTCAACGCGCAGAGTTTGCCTGAAGTGTTTAGTCGGGTTGCGCACAGTTCGCCTTCGGTGAGTAGGATTTTGCCGTAGCCTAATCTTTGGTCTGTTCCGCTGATTCTGCTGAATGCGGGGAATCCTAAATCGATGCTGACTGTTGGAGTGGCTAATTGCAGGAATACGTTGCTGCGGTCAATCAGGAATAGTTTGCTGATTGTGTCTTTGGGGCAGTTGGGGTCAACGATGATTGGAATGTCGTCCATTGAAGCGATTTGCATGCCTACTGCTGCGCCTGTTTGTGTGCTGACTCCGTTGACTGAGAAGCTCACGTCTACTGGGTTCATGATTCGTTCTTTAACTTCGTAGAGTTGCTTCAGTCGGAAGTAAGTGTCCCATCCTGTCATCCAGAAAGCGTTCTCTTTTTTGAGTCCGTTCTTTAGGCAGTTAAGCAGCAATACGTCTTTTGCGTCGAGTGTAAGTGTTGAGTCTGTACTGAATGTGCCTGTTCCGCCTTGGTAAGATGAAGTTCCGTCGCCGTGCACGACTACTGCGTCGTATGTGGTGCCGCTGTCTCTGTCGGCTGTCATTGCGCCTACCCATGGGTCGTACCAGTCGGTGTATGATCCGCCAAGGTCGTCTTCTTCGTCGTCGCATGAGATTACGCGGTCAAGTGCTTCGAAAGTGGTTACGCCTGTAGTGTTGTTTGCTCCTGCGGCTGCTGCGACTGTTTCTGCGTTGAGCAGCAGTCCTTCGGTGTTGAGTCCAAGCATGTGTTCAGCGGTTTTGTCTGCTTCAAGTTGCTGTGGAGTTGGGATGCAGTCGTCGCCGCCTGCGGATAGTCGTTGCATCTTGCTTGTCCAGTCCATGCGGGTGACGATTTGTTTTAAGCCGAATTTCATTAGTGCGTAGGTTGGGGCTAAACTGTAGGGTATTGCGTCGGTTTCGGCCATGCCAGTTGTTAAGGTTGTGCTGTTGGTTGTGAGTACGCGTCTGCCGCTTCGAGTCCATGGCTGTTTAGCTATGGCTGCGAAGAATGGGTGTTCACGGTTTGTCCAAACGTAAACGTCTCGTCCGTAAACTGTGTTCCATGCACCTGTTGCGGATGAACTGAACGCTGCATCGTCGGTTTTGAGGAATTTCTCGATTGGGTTAGTTGGGTCAGCTTTGTGTCCAAGGCTGAGTGTGCTGTATCCGTTGGCTATGCCTTGCCTCAGAAGGTCTGCGTATCCGAGGTCGCCGTTGAATTCTTTAACCTGTTTCCATTCGCCAGCCGCCATTCCAAGTGGGGTGCCTGATTGGTGTGACATTATTGTGCTCCCTCTTTGGATGCTTTCGTGTGGAAGTCGCCAAAGCTCATTGAACTGGCTGCAATTGTTTGCAGGTTAGTTTGTGCTGTTTCAACTGCTGTTACTTGTCGGTCGTCTACTTCGTCTTCGAACTTTGAGAATTTGGTTTCTTGTGCATTTAGTTTTTCGTCGTGGACTGCTATTTTGGCCAGTGCAGATTTAACGTCGGTTGACACTTCGTCTAATTTAGTTGTTAATGTCGCAACCATGTTTTCGAAGGACTTGAATCTGTCAACTTGAAGTGACTCTTTAACTGCTGCTTCGGATGCGCGGATGTTGTTGATGTTCTTGATTTTGAACCTGTATTCGGCAAGTTCTTCCATGTACTTCATTTGGTCAACTGGTGTCATGTTCATTAATTCGTCGGTTGATTTTTCAACGAACTTTTTGGGTTCAGCGGGTTTAAGTAAAAGTTTGCATTCTGCTTCGGTTTTGCCGTCTGCTATGCATTG
>JBAZHB010000100.1:0-5027 GCA_041652535.1 Candidatus Babeliales bacterium | reverse complement strand
CCAATATAAGGAGGATTAAGACTTCCCAGTGAAAGATAGGCAATAACTGCAGCCTCAGCAGGAGTTGCTTGTGTAAAAAGATCAGCCAAAAGCTCCGTCATTTTGGTACGACTTGGCTCTTTTTCAAGCGCATCAAATCGCTCCGCTACATATTTAAATTTCATAGGTTTCCTTTTTCGTTTTTGTCTGTTTTGTACGCCCCGGCTGCAAGTAATGTCAACGAAACGATGATCAGCGTGAATAATACCATGCCCGAAGATGCGAGGCATGTCGCCACACGATCCACCCCACAATACCAACCAGAAGAGGAACATAAACTGTTTGCATATATACATGAGTCACCATCACCCCACAAAATGCGCCCAATGACGCAACAAAAGGTTTTTTTGTAAACGCCGCAATCGCCAGCCATGCAATCATAACACCAAACGTACTGGGCCATGGCAGGAAAAACCCCAAAATGCCAACGGCCGTTGCCACTCCTCGCCCCCCATTCAATCGCATAAATATCGAATATGCATTACCAATCAAAAGTACGCCTGCGCCAAGAAAGCAAGATTCAAGGCTCATGTTCATAACGCGCATAAGCCACAAAACGGAATAAGCTTTGCCCGCATCGCAGCAAAAAATAATTGGAAAGAGTTTATTACCCTTCACACGCGCAACGTTACTAGCGCCAATGTTACCTGAACCATAATGCGTAATATCAAGGCCATACCACCAACGGCATATCCAATAACCCGTTGGAATCGAGCCAACCAAATATCCTAGCATCAAAAAACCTATCAGCAGCAGCACGTGAATATCCTTATATTATGGGTTGTTCACGCATATTTTATTGTGTTAAACGTGAGTTGCCAACCGCAAAGCTTTGTGGTACATTTTCCGTGTCTTTTTTACTATTTACTTTGTTTCTCTGAAATCAATGTGCCGAGGTGGCGAAACTGGTAGACGCACTGCTTTAAGGGGGCAGCGGGAGCAATCCCATAGGAGTTCGAGTCTCCTCCTCGGCACCATTTTTTGAGGTAAAAGGAAGAGTCTGTTTTAGCTGTAGGAGCATCTCATGCACGAGTATTCACGTTTTGCCCGTGTTCTAATTTCGCCGTTTATGGTGTGGGTTGCCGTCTTAATCGTCGGCTCTTATTTCATGTGTTCTTTTGATAAAAAAGTTCTTCAACAACCATCAGAACCCGGCATTGTAGGCACCATTAAACATTATTACAAAGCTTTCCATCTTACCTATCTTAAAAAAGGTATCGATCTTGAAGGCGGTACTTACCTGATTTTGGGCGTCGATCTTGATAAGGCAATCAGCAATAGGCTGGGATCTGAAGCCCGTGCAATTGAAGAAATTGCTAAGAAAAAAGGGCTCAAAGTATTGCCGTTAAAGAAAGAAACGCGTGATGGCGCCTTGGAAATGACCTTTCCTGATGAAATGTCAGCAAAAGAAGCCTATCGCTTCATCCAAGATTTGGAAACAACCTTACGCTTAAAACTTGAAGATACAATCATTCGTATTACGCTTGCACCAGAAACTGAACAATCAATTCGCAGCGGCGCGGTAGAGCAAGCCGTCAGAGTTCTTACTAATCGTCTTGGTGGGTATGGCGTTGAAGGCATTGTTGTGCAGCAACACGGGGACCATCAAATCGTCATCCAGTTGCCTGGACTAAGTGATTCCGAGCGCATTAAAAAAGAAATTTCACGCACCGCACACCTTGAATTTAAGGTTGTTGAAAAAGTCACAGGCTCCAAAGAAGCTCTTCTTGATGAGTTTGATGGCGAATTGCCTTCAGACAAAATGGCTGTTCCCGGCAAAAGAATTTCTGATACCACCACCGATGAAGATGCCGGTCAATGGTATTTGGTTCCAGCATTTGCCGATCTTGAAGGCGACCGCATTAAAGATGCTAGCGCACGTTTCGATGAATACAACCGTCCTTACATTGCGTTTGAGCTTACCTCACAAGGTGCACGCGAATTTGGCGAATTGACGAGCAATAACGTCGGTCGCAGTGTTGGTATTATTGTTGACGATGTCATGGTTTCAAGCCCAGTTATTCAAACACCAATTACCGGTGGCAAGGGTTCTATTACCGGTAAATTCTCATTAACCGAAGCCAATGACCTTGCCATTTTGTTGAAGTCCGGCTCTCTTCAAGCACCATTGACAATTGAACATGAAAATCGCGTTGGCGCATCGCTCGGTCAAGATTCTATTACTAAAGGCGTCATGTCGTGTTTGATTGCCCTCTTGCTATTGTTCTTCTTTAGTTTGTTGTATTACAAACTTCCAGGGTTTCTTGCAATTTTGACCTTATTTTATAACGTATTTTTAACCTTACTCTTCTTGTCATATTTTGGTGCAACGTTAACGCTTCCCGGTCTTGCTGGTATCGTGTTAACTATCGGTATGGCAATTGATATTTCAATTTTGGTCTACGAACGTGTTAAGGAAGAGCTTGCAGCAGGAATTCCATTGCGCAAAGCAGTTTCGGATGGATTTAGTGGAACACTTGCAGTTGTTTTGGATTCAAACATTTCGACTTTTCTAACTGGTGTTATACTGTTCCAATTTGGTGGTCCAGCAATTAAAGGTTTTGCAGTCACTTTGATGGCCGGTATCGTTGCAACGTTGCTTTCGGGCATTTTCTTTCTCAAAGCAATGTACAAGTTCTTCTTTGATCTATTTGATATCAAACAAATGCGTTTTTAAATTCGTGGCGACGTAGCTCAGTTGGTTAGAGCGACGGAATCATAATCCGTAGGTCCTGAGTTCGAATCTCAGCGTCGCTACCACAAATAAAAAAAGCCGCTCGTAACTGAGCGGCTTTTTTATGACTTCGTATTCTTATATACGACAACTATTTTTATTCCACGAATGGCATTATCACGGCACCAAGAACTTCAAGCGGAAGCTCTTGCCATTCTTGCGAAGCAATAGCTTGAATCTCATTTCTATCGGTCACAAGATTTTCAAGCAAAGCAACAACATCGTCATGGCCGCCTGCTCGTGCTACATCAAGCGCAGATTGCCCCTTGTTGTTAACCATTCCGGCATTAGCAGCAGCTTGAAGAAGTAGTGCGACCATAAAAGTATCTCCACGACTTGCAGCTTCAATAAGAGCAGTATTACCAAGATTATTTTGAATATTGATATGAGCTTCGCGCTCAAGAATACCCGTTGCAATATCGAGATTCCCCATTCTTGCAGCATGTATCAAAGCAGTGTTCCCGTCAGTATCTTGCCAATCAAGATCTATTTCGTTGGGACTCCTATCGAAGAGCCAATAGTCTATACCTCTATCATCGTCGGCTAGAATTGCAGTCTGCAGCATCTTGGCATTAAGCTGTTTTAGCGACGGAAGTTTGGGCATTCCATAGCCAGAAACACAAATGCTTGCAGCCGCCAAGAAAATAGAAGCTGATCGTTTCATAAAAGTATTCATATATATCCTTCCAATATGGTTAATTAAATTACACTTACAAATATGACATTATTTCGTGCGCAAGAACCTCAAGCGGAAGCTCATGCCATTCTTGTGCAACAATATTTCCAACTGCGCTTCTCACTGCTAGACCAAGCAAAATGACTAATTCGCCGTATCCATTGCCTTCGGCTATATCAAAAGCCATATCTCCACGATTATCACGAAGTAAAATATCGGCACCGGAAATAATAAGACGTTGCACCGCATTAAAATTTCTATGCAACGTAGCCCGCATTAAAGCAGTCATTCCGTCATCATCTTGATTATTAATTGTATTCACAGCACCATCAAGGAGCAGCGCCTGTACCATGACATCAGATCGATGGTCATTCTCCCAATCAGCAGCAAACATTAATGCTGTCTGGTGATAATAATTATCCTGAATATTAGCATCGGCATGATGTTCTAAAAGAATATGCATAATTTCCACGTTTGCCGTTCGAGCTGCTGTCATCAATGCTGTTTGCCCGTTGGCATCACGCACATTTATATCAGCATTGGCAGCAATCAATTCTCGTACCGTATCTGCATCCTGATCCCATACTGCCTGTATAAGTGCAGGACGAGGAGCGTGCATACCTTTGCTAACGCCAACAAAACTGCTCACGCATGCAAAAGTTAACAACATTTTGCGTGCAAAACGATTCATATTCGCAACCTTTCCTAATTTTTTATAAGCAAAATTATTAATACAAATAGTCATTTGATGACTATAGATGATCGAAGAGAGCATGTCAAAGAGCACGCGTTTTTAGCGCAAATAGAAAGGTTTTCTTGATTTTATTCTAAAAAACATCGTTATTTTATCTATTTCCCCCATTTCGCCCTATATTTTCCAGACCAACATAAAGAATCTGCTTTAACCCCCCATGGCCCTATTACAACATTATTACAGCGTCAAAAAACATTAGGCTCTGTCGACTTTTTACGTCATCCCCGCCTCCGAGCGGGGATCCAGCACTTTCATTTTTTAGCTTGCGACAATAAAAATTTGGTAACAAAACGTATATTTGTCTGGATTCCCGCTTTCGCGGGAATGACTTCGTTGCCATAAAAGTCAACGGGCCCTAACAGATATGTACAAAGAGCCCATAGTGTAGCTAGGCAAAGTTTAAAATCAAGAACGTATTATCAACGTATTATCGTGGAAACTTGTTACCGTCACATAGTGAGCAATAAAAAGTTCTGCAGAGAGTATATATGATCCATTTGGTTGGCGCTTCGCCTGAAAAAATATACGGTACGATTTCCACATTGATTATTTCAAGCGGACAATCGCGCCACTCTTCACGCAACCCCTTAACCGTCGCAAGCAATTCTTCTAACCGCATATATCCGCTTTCTTTTGTTACTACACAATCGTATGGCGTAATCTCAGCACCTGATTCAAGAAGCTTTTGTACCGCTTCCATATGCCCACCACTTGATGCAAGAGTTAATGCCGTGCGTCCATCAGCATCACGAACATTAAAGTTAGCGCCTGATTCAAGAAGTTTTTGTACAACATCAGCACTTCCTGAATAGGCGGCAATAATC
>JBAZHB010000099.1:0-5036 GCA_041652535.1 Candidatus Babeliales bacterium | reverse complement strand
TTCCACAATCCTAAATTAGTGTTACTTTAACGTTTAAGTTTTTTGAATCTTTTTCAAGAATCTTAGAGAAAACATATCGTGTGCCTTGCGTGTTGAGTGTGTATAGTGCATGAAGCTTTATGATTATTCCTTGAGGCAACACCATGTAAAAGATTTTTGTTAAAGTTTGCTGCATTTAGTTTAAACCTTCTCAATTATTGTGTATTTGTTTATTCCACAGATGGCAGTTTTACCAGTTTTGTCTATGTCTGATTGTTCGCTTGGCTCTAAAGGGAAAAAGCCTAAATCGGTTAACTCTTTTTCTGTTAGAGTTTTTTTAATGGTTGTTTGTGGCATTTCGAAGCTCCCCCATATTTGAGTTACTTTATAGTTTGTCATGGTTTAAGCCTCTTCAATGTCTCCATCTTGCCAGTTAAGGTTTTTAATGTCAATGTCGGTGTTTTCAGCAATAGCCTCTTTAACGTCTGATATGTCCCCGAATATGCCACTTAATGAATCCTCAATTTCGAAATGTTCATGTTTCTTATCACATTTTTGTATCTTGAAAATTGCGTATTGGTAGACTTGGCCGTTTAAGTATTGGTTGTAAGTTTCAATTTCTGACTCTATTAGTTTAATGACTTTTTGTTTAAGTTTTTTGGAGACACGTTTAACGCTGTACTCTTTTTGTATCTCTTCATAAGTAACATAAGCATAGCCTATTTGCCCACTGTCCCACCTGTCATTAAACGGATATGGCCGAGATTGATCAACACTTAAGCTTATTCCGCTATGTTCGTACATGTAGAGGTTAAGTAGTAGGATTTTTCCGTTTAAGTCTTTAACGTATTGTTCGAAGTTTTCTTGCTGCTTGAATTGTTCAACGTCTGCTTTTTTGCCGAAATTATAGCGGTTATGCCATGCTACTATATGGCTTAATTGATCAAATTCATTATATGGATCAATGGGGAATTCGTCAATGGAGATTTTTATTATTTTGTTATCTGTTTTGGCTGATTCTATGACTTGAGACAATTTTTATTCACCGTATATTGCATCAACAATTTTCCCATTTCGCATGCGGCAATATCGAAGTTTAAGCGGTGTGTCTTTAACTGTTATTTTGGCTAAGTTTTTTGCTGTGTCTGCTTGATCCTGAATGCTTAAGCGTTTAAAAAACTGTTGTGCCTGGCTGCCTTTAAGTTCTATTCCGTTTGAAAGGATCGTGGACATTTATGGGTTCACCACGTATAAGCTGTTTACTAAACATGCAATAGAACAAAAAATAAATTCTGTCACTATTGGTGATTCTTGGGTTTTGATTGTTAAAATATACTGTTTTGTTACTGTTTCATTGCAACAGTCACATTTTAAAGGTTGTGTCATGGTTTTAACACCTTTTTATTTAAGTTAATGTAAGTTTGTTTAGTGTATTAACTGTTACTACTATTACTATTATCAATAAGGAATAAGCCTATTTTGCCAAAAAAAGCCAAAATAAAGCATATTCAAGAAACAGTAAATTTTTAGCTTGAAAACAATTGTTTGCTAAACAACAACAACAACAACACAAACAACAACAATGTGCTTATATTTTTGAACATACGTCTAATGGTAATAGTAGTAAGTGTGGTTAGCGCATGGGCTACGTTGCACACGTAAGGGCTATTCGAATATGTCAAAAAACGGATGTATCTTTTTTAGATGTAAGTGCCTGGCTGGAACGTTGGGTTTTGGCGTTGTATTAACAGGGTGATTTTTTGTGGAATAGTTTAAAGAAACTTTGGGTTTTACTGTGGCGTGTAAACCCATTTGCCTTCGATTAGTTTTAAGGGTGTTCCCGATTTAATTATTACCGCTTTGTCGTGTCCGTCCGTGAATATCTTGGTGGGTCTGCGTATCCAAAGTGTTTGCGTGCCGTCTTTGTAGCAGATGTATATGGGGGATACCGTTAGGGTTTGGGTGCTCATGGAAAATATTCCACGCTGCCAACTATGGCTGAGTCTGTTAGGTTGTCACGGATTTGTTTAAGCACGTTTCGCCCGTTTGTTTTTTCGATGTCGTATGCGATTGTTACGTGGATGCGTTTAAGGTTGCTCATGGCTTGTTGTCCTCGCTGTTGTCTTGCTGTTCAATTATAGTGTAGCCCTCACTTTTTAACTGTTGCTTAACGTCGTTTGCGTCTGCTTTTAGCCAAAAAGCTATCCAGTTTACATCTTGCTGTGTAAGGCTCTTTTTGGGTTGGGTTTGGGACATTTTAATATCCTTCATTAACGGAAAACGTGACGGGTTTTTTGCATTTGGCACATATCGCTGATTTACCATCTTGTGAAGCGATTAATCGTTTTTGTAGTGGTGTATTGGGTGTTTCTGTTGTTTTGTCGGGGTTGCTGACATCTTTATATTCTACGCTATCATCGGTGTCAAGTTGCCAATCATCTCCACTATTATCACTTGATGCCATGCAGTAGCCACATTCACAGTTTGCGTAAATATCTGTTTGCGCTAAAAGGAAATGGTCTATGTCACTGACTTCGAATATTTTGGCATCCGTGTATCCGCCTCTAACATCGCATCCACCGTGTATTTGCAGTAGAATGTAGGTGTTTCCGTCGTAGTCGAAATATGCGTATTGTAGTGTCCCGTTTAAGATTGTGTCGTAATTGTAAGTGTTTACTACGTTGACTCTTTCGCCTAATTCCGAAGCAAAGTTTTCCATGTTGTCTATTTCGTAGTCATTAGGGTGTTTTTTGCAGTAACGTTCATATTCTTTTTGCAACTTTTTGGCTTCAGTGGTTAAGTGTAAAAAGCTTCTTAGATAGTGAAATATGTTGTATCCTATATTGATGCCATAATCGTCTATTTCAACGGTTACAGTTGGCGTTTCATGAAAGTTTTTGATAGATCGGTTTCGTTCCCAACTGCGTCCATATGCACCACCGCTATCTAAGAAGTTTGCACCCGTATTTTCAGTTAGCATATCCACTATTGTACGCTCTGTTTCCGTGTATTCTGGTTGTTTAGGTTGTTTCGGATGTGTCTTTTCAGCCTGGATAGTCAAATTTTGGTTTATGATTGTATCCATTCCATGTATTATTGAGTCAGGTTTTAACCCTAATGTTGTGCCTATAGTAGCAAATTCTTTGGCTGCTTCAGGGATCGGTGAGTTTTTAAGTAATTCATCGATTGTGTTATGTGTCATTGTTGTGCATCCTCAAGTTTTTTTATCTTTAGCTGCATGTTTAGTAGTGTAGCAGTCACGTTTGACATTGAGATGTCGTGTGCTGTCTCGATGTCGTCTAACCGTTGTGTAACCTCTATGAAAGCGTTGTCTATGGCCGTGTTGCGTAGTATATTCATAAGTTTAGTTGGGTTGCTGTGTTGTTGCAGTAGGTAAGCTATGTTGTGTTCGATGGCTGCGTCAATCAATGCCTGGATGCTTGAGGCTTCGACGACTGTTTCGGTTTCAATTTGGGTTATCTCGATGATGGTCATGGCGTGGCTGTCTCCATTGGTGCTACATAAAGTTCTGTTACGTTTGTTTTATATCGTTTTAACTTGATAGTTCGTATTGAATAGCCGTGTGTTTGCCAATCTTTTTTATATGATTTGAATTGCCAACTTGTAGGATCAGTTGTAAATCCTGCGTAATAATATTCTTTATTATTATGAATTATTTTACTTGCTTTATTGAATGATAAGTTAGGATGGTTTATATCGCAGAACCATTGGCTATGTTCACTACCCATATGTTCTAATTGTGGCATTAAGCAGTCACCTTCTTTATTGAAGTGTTTGGTATGGTTGACTTGCATGAGCCACAAGTAATCGTTAAAAGTTCGCTTGTGGTCATGGTTGTGTGCCCGCATTTGGGACAATTTACTGCTATTCTCTGTTTTTTGTGTTCCATTTGTTATCAAACCTTTGTTACTCCTACTACTACTACTCTAAGGATATAAGGTTTGCGGTTACTACTATCATCAATAAGAATGTTGGCAAAAATGGCCTTGCGCGTGATCTTTAAGAGTCTTTCAAGAAATTGCAAAGTTTCCCAGGGCACAACCATGCACAGAGTTGTACATATATGTATAAAATTGTAATCTGCTTTGCTTAAAAATTTAAGGTGTATGCCCTATTAATAGGGGAACTTTTTTGATGCAACAATTAAATAAAAATGGTTTATAGGTTAAAGGCAAACTCTACGTGTTGCCCGTTTAGTGTGAAATCTGCCATTGGCGACTCGTATTTGCTTGACTGTATCTTTTCGATGCGATTGCGCAGTTGATAAAGGAACTGTCCTTTTTGCAAATTAAAAACGCTGTTGAGGTTTGGGGTGCCGTCCTTGTTTAGTCGGTCAGTGTGTTCTTTGCCCACGAAACCTTTAACGTAGTTTAAGTCGTTGTTTTCTGTTGTGAATCCAAAGTATCTTTGTTGAGTAATCTTAACAAGTGCCTTGTCGAGCATTGCGGGGAACTGGGTGATTGCTCCGAATCGCAAATTAAAGTTTGCTCCGACTGTTACTATGTCTATGCATGGGCTAAACTTGCGTGGGCTGCGGAAGCATCCGTTTGAGAAGTAAGTGTGGGCTTCCTCGAAAAAGATGAATTCGAACGGTGCCTTCTTGAAGCCGTATTTTTTGTGCCAATCGTATAGTGCTTGGCAGAAGGCTATTACATAGTTGACTCTTTCGGTGTAGCCTAATTGCGCCAAGTCGAGGATTGCGGATTGGTTGGCTGGCACGTCCACGTCGTCGCCTGGCTGCACTGTAACCACGTTGCTTATTGGGCTGCAGTCCGTCCATGTGCCTGAAACGTCAATCACGTAAACGTTGATGCCTGCGTCCACTATGGTTTTAACGATGTGTTTCATAAGCGTGCTTTTGCCTGACTGCGAGGTGCCACACGCGAACATGCCCGTGTCTTTGGCTTCCGTCAAGTTGAAGGGTATCATAATAATCAATGGTAGTGATAATAGTAGTAGTAGCTTATAAGGATTATGGAGAGCCTCAAAAAATGCCTGTTTTCAAATTTCAAGCCTGAATCTTGTACTTAACAGGG